>DGHE01000125.1:0-15742 GCA_002392525.1 Bacteroidales bacterium UBA3856
GACGCCTAGTCCCCTACTCTTCCCAACGCACCGACTGAATGGAGCGCGCCGGCACCTTGCAGGGCACCGAGACCTTGTCGGTAACGAAGTTCACCTGCACCTGGGAATTTCCCTCATTCAGCAGCAGGACGGCATAGGAACCGTCAGGATTGCGGAACCACAGGTACGTGAGGCCCGAGGCCGAGTAGCCGCTGGTTCCCAGCCGCACGGCGCCGGGCTCAAGCACCTTGGAGCAATGTGCGATATTGTAGTAGTGGGAATTGCGGGTTATCCCTTTCAGGGTATGGCTGGTATGGGAGATGGTGACGCCACCCCAGCAGGTATCGCAGCCACCGGGCCTGTAAGGCTTGTGCTCGTCGTCCAGCATGAGGTTCCACAGCGTCACGCCCTTTCCGTAACGGGAGAGCGTTCCCAGGAAAATGTCACGGAAATCGCTGATGAGACAGCCTTCAAAGTTGTAATTCCAGTTGCCGATAGACGCCTCGGTAAAATAAATGCCCTTATCGGGAGCACCGGCATGGATTTTATCCAGCGCCGTCACGCTGCCCAGGTAGTTGTGCCAGGCACTGCCGCTCACATAGTCGTCGAGCGAGGAATCCTTCAGGAGATTCAGGGCATAGTCGGTCACGTCATAATTGTGGTCGTAGACCAGGATGCCCGTTTTGAGACCGGCAGCCTTGAAAGCCGGTCCCACCACCTTGAGGAAGTCTCTCTGGTCTTCCCAAGGCATGTACAGGGACATGGAATTGCCCCGGTGCAGGGGCTCGTTCTGCAGGGTGACGGCCGATACCTTGTAGCCGCGCCCTTCCATGGTCTGAATCCACTTCACAAAGTACTGCGCATAGTCGGCATAATACTTGGGATTGAGGCGGCCGCCCGTCCAGGCATCGTAAAAGCCTCCGTTTTCCCCCATCTTCATCCAGCGCGGACAACTCCAGGGAGAGCCGATGATCTTTACGTCCGGGTTGATACGGTAAATCTCGTCCAGAATGGGGAACAGATACTCCTGGTCCAGCGGATGCACGGCAAAGTTCTCCATACCCGGCGTATCACACCAGGTAAACTCGTCCAGCGAGAAATCCGACCCTCCGATACAAACACGGATGAGAGAAGATCCCAGGCCCTTTTCACGGCTGAACATTTCTTCAAGAAAAGCAGTACGGTCCGCCGCATCCATCACCAGCAAATTATAACAACTGGCTTGCGTTACGGCCAGGCCAAAGCCATCCACGCTCTGATAGCAATCACCGTTTAACGCTACCTTGTAAAAATGGGCATCGGAAGGCTTTCCCAGCGTAATTTGCGAGGGCGCCATCCGGGCACCGGCTACCGAGGTGGTATATACTTTGGCGAAAGGTTTGACTTCGGGCACCGGCTCTGGTACCGGGTCCGAGGCACTGCTGCAAGCTGTCATCGCCAATGCCAGAAGCAGGGACCGTACACTTTTCATCACTACAACACTTTAAAACGGACGGCTTCACCGGAGGCGCTGTCTCCGGCAACCCAAAGCAGGAACTCTCCCGCTTCTACTTTCCTCTCACCGTCCAGGCCCACGAAAGCGAGCTCCTGAACGGGTATATCCACAGTAAGGGTGCGGCTCTCCCCGGCTTTCAGGGAGACGCGCTCGAAGGCCTTGAGCTCCTTTACCGGACGGGTGATGGAGCCCACGAGGTCGCGAATGTACACCTGGGCCACCTCGGTGCCGTCATAAGCACCGGTATTGGCAAGCGTAAAGCTGACGTGAAGGGTTTCATCGGCCTTGTAAGCCTCTTTATCGAGGCCGATGCCGGAATAAGCGAAGCTGGTGTAGCTGAGGCCGAAGCCGAAGGGGAACAGCGGATAGGCGCCGTAATCCAGGTAGTAGGAAGTATTGCCAAGGGATGTCTGGCCCGCCTCCAGGGGAATATCTTCCAGAAGAGTCTCACCATTGTACGGGCGCCCGGTCATGTTGTGGCTGTAGTACAGGGGTGCCTGTCCCACGGTACGCAGGAACGTAATGGGCGTCTTTCCGGAAGGGTTCACATCGCCAAAGAGAAGGTTGGCAAGGGCCGGACCGCCCATAGTGCCGGGATGGAAGCTGTACAGAAGACCGTTCACGTTGGGGAGGTCCCGCTCGATGGTGAGCGGACGGCCCGCCATGACGACAGCCACCACCGGCTTGCCGGCAGTCTTCAGGGCGGCCAGCAGTTCGCTCTGGGAACCCTGCAGGTTGAGGTCGGCCAGGGAATGGGCTTCACCGGAGAGGATGGCTTCCTCGCCCAGGAACGCCAGCACCACGTCGGCGCGGCGGGCGGCAGCGACGACATCGGCAAAACTGCTGCGCTTCTCACGGCTGAACTTGAGGCCGGGAACATAGTCAACCTGGCCGGGGAAACGCTCCTGAAGGGCCTTGAGAGGCGTAACGGTGTGCGCCTTTTCGCCGTCGAAGGCCCAGGTGCCCAGCTGGTCGTGCGGGGCATCGGCCAGGGGACCGGTAACGAGGATGCGAAGGCCCTTCCCGAGTGGCAGCACGCCGTCGTTCTTGAGGAGGATGGCAGACTCTTCCACGGTTTTTTGGGCCGATGCGAGATGCGCGGGAGCATACTGCACGGCGGCACCGGCATCCACGTCCACGTAGGGGTTATCGAACAGGCCCAGCATCACCTTCACGCGGAGGATGTTGCGGACAGCCTGGTCGATGACTTTCTCCTTCACGGCACCGCTTTTCACCAGCTCTTCCAGGTGGGAGAGGAAACCATAGGTCATCATGTCCATGTCCACGCCGGCATTCACGGCTTTCTCGGCCACGTCCTTGCGGTCTTCTCCGAACCCGTGGTTGATCATCTCTCCCATGGAGTTCCAGTCGGTGACTACCAGCCCGTCAAAGCCCCACTCGCCGCGGAGCACGTCCTTCACCACGAAGGTGTTGCCCGTGGAGGGAACGCCGTCGTTGTCGTTGAAGGAAGTCATCAGCGTCATGGCACCGGCCTTTACGGCTGCCTCAAAGGGTGGCAGGTAGGTGTTGCGCAGCTGACGCTCGGTGAGGAAGGTGCTGTTGTAGTCGCGGCCGCCTTCGGCTGCACCGTAACCCACAAAATGCTTGATGCAGGCAGCCATGGAGGTGGAATCGGCCTCCCTTCCCTGATAACCGTGCACCATGGCCTCGGCCATGCGGGCATCCAGGTAGGGGTCTTCACCGCTGCCCTCGGCAATACGGCCCCAGCGGGGGTCGCGGGCAATGTCCAGCATGGGCGAGAACGTCCAGCGCACGCCCTGGGCGGTAGCCTCAACGGCGGCTACGCGGGCTCCTTCTTCCACCAGAGTGGGGTCGAAGGTAGCCGCCAGGCCCAGCGGAATAGGAAAAACGGTGTGGAAGCCGTGAATCACGTCACGGCCCACCAGGAGCGGAATACCCAGGCGGGATTCCTCCACGGCAATGCGCTGGAACTCGTTGATCTTCGCGGGGTCCACTTCGTTGAGGATGGAGCCGATCTGTCCCTTGCGGAGGGCATCGGCATACTGGCTCACTTCCCCGCCGGCAGACACTTGGTTCATCTGGCCGATTTTCTCGGCCAGCGTCATCTCGGAGAGAATGCGTTCCACGCGGGATTCCACCTCATCACTGGCACCCAGCGTACCGGCGGTCTTGTTCCCGTCACAGGAGAAGACAGCAAAGAGGAGCGCCACAAGGCTCAGGTTCAGGATATATTTCATCTCTTCTAATTATTTCTTCTTGAATACACGGACATAGTCCACTTCATACAGGGCCGGGAGCTTTGCATCGTCCGTCTGACCGCCCATGTTTCCACCGTAAGCCAGGTTGAACTTAAGGTAGAAAGGATTGTCAAACGGCCAGTGCGAATAGCCCTTGCCGTCGTTGGCGAAGGTCATGTGCAGGTTGCCGTCTACATAGAATTTCATATAGTCGGCCGTCCATTCCAGGGCATACACATGGAACTCGGAAGCGGCGTTATTCACCGGCATTACATGCGTTTTCTGGGTGCCGGCAGGCCAGTTGAAGGCGCCGCAGTGGATGCTGGAGGAGGACTTGTTCTTGCCCTGGGTGGAGATGGCGTATTCCATGATATCGATTTCGCCGTCTCCGGGCCAGGTCTGGAAGTTCTGCGGCATCATCCAGAAGGCCGGCCAGGATCCGGGCACGTCGCTCACCTTGAGCCGGGCCTCGAACCAGCCGTATTTCCAGTATTTCTTGGTATTGATGCGGATGGAATAGACCGCACCGCCTATCTTGCGGGCCTCGAGGGTCATCTTGCCATCTGCGATATAACAAAGATCCTGGCCGTCCTTGGTACTGGCCACATAGGTCTGGATCTCGTTGTTGCCCCAGCCGCCACCGCCGGTTTCGTACCACCAGTCGGAGAGGGAAGGCTTGCCGGGAGTGTCGAATTCCTCGTTCCAGTCCAGCTCATAGCCTTCGGGGACGGTAATCCCTTCCGGGGTTTCCGGTGTCTCGGGCTTTTGCTTGCCGGTCTGGGATACAGGCACTTCCAGCTTCTTGCCGCCATAGCGGAAAGTAAGGAGGGTGCTGCGCGTGTCGTAACCCTTGTTTTCACTGATTTTCACCGTAACGGGGGTGGTACCGGCCGTGCCGCCGGAGGGCGACACCGTGCACCAGTCCTTGTTGCCGGAAGCGACGCCCCAGTCACAGTCGGAGATTACGGTGACGACCTCGGTGACGGCAGCGTCGGAGAGCGAGAGGCTGGAAGGGTTAACGTTTACGCTCCCCTCCTGCGCAGGCTGCGCCGGTTTCGATCCGCAAGCGGTAATTAAAAGGGTTGCCGCCGCTAGCGGCAGCAGCAACCCTTTCCTCAAAAAACTATTCATTCGTAGTAACGCGTTTCAGAATAAACTGCCAGGCAATGGAACCACCGTCGTTGCCGGTAGGAGTGTAGCTCATGAGAACGAGCTGGTCCTTGGTGTAGGATCTCACATAGAGAGTCATGTCGTCCATGAAGTCATCGTTAGGGATGTAGGAGAACATGGCACCATCGGCCAGCTTGATGACCTCATAGTCGTCTATTTCGTCCAGGGTGTAGTCCACGGTCACCTTCTCCACGTTGATGTCAAAGTCGTCACCGTAGGGGGAACCGGCCTTCTGGCTCTCAAACAGGGTCACACCCTTGTTGATGTAGGACTTGCCGTCCACGGGATCGAAGGTGTACTTGCCGTCGGCCGTGAAGGTCATGACATCGTTGTACATGGAAGCGTCGTCCTTGCAGTGGGCTTCGCCGCTCCACCAGCCCAGGGGATTCGCGAGGTTCTCGCCGCAGCCGAAGTGGCCGTTGACATCGGCATCCCAGGTCCAGGAGCCTACGAGGGCCTCGGCAAGGGAAGCGGGTTTATCGTCCACCTGGCCGTCCTTGGGACGGTAGATCAGCTGCCAGGAAATGCCATCGAAGCTGGCTACCACAACAAGCTTGGTAGCAGAGAGTTCCTTCACATAGAGGCGGTTGGGCTGGTCGTTGATGACATCCGGGGAGGCCACATAGCCGTACAGGATGCCGGCGGGGAACTCAATGTAGTCGCCGTTTGCGTCGGAGCCCAGCGTATAGGTAGACTCCTGCTTGTCGGCGGGGGCATTGTAGTCCTCGTCTCCGGTGAGCAGCTCGGGGTGGTAGCCAGAGCCCTTGTTCACATAGACGACTCCGTCTGCACCGGGATCGAAGATGTACTTGCCGTCCTTGAAGAAGGTGAGTTCATCGTCGGTAACGCCCCAGGCGTCTTTGTCGTGAGGGACAGCACTCCACCAGCTGGTGGGATCGGCCAGGCTGGGACCGCAGCCCATGTAGCCCTGGGTCTCGTTGTCCAGCACCCAGGTCTTGCTCTCCTTGCCGAAGAGCGGGTCATCGGCACCGGCCACAGAGCCTTCGGGTACAAATTCATAGTACCAGGCAATACCGTCGGGATTGTCGGGAGTCTTCACAAAGGCGGCGAGCTGGAGTTTCTTCTTCATTTCGGAGGTCTTGCTCTCCGTCACCAGGAAGCGGGGCTCTTCCACCAGGCTCTTGTGGGGCACATAGGACAGCACGCTGCCTTCGTCCAGCACCAGGTAGATTTCCTCGATACCGGCATCGTTCCAGTTGTTCTCGAAGGTGTACTTGGTCGTGGCCTTCTCCACGGGGAAGAGGTAGTCCTCGTCGCCGGTCTTTGCCTCGGGCTTGAATTCAGAGCCCTTGTTGGCATAGGCCTGGCCATCCACGGGATCGAAGGTGTAGTTGCCTTCGGAGTCGAAGGTCATGATGTCGTCGTAGAGGAAGCCGGCCTTGCCGTTGGCTTCGCAGGACCACCAGCCCTTGGGGGCGTCCAGGCTGGGGCCGCAGCCGAAGTGACCGTCTACGGTGCTGTTCCATACCCAGTTCTGGGAGGCGCCGCCGCTGACGGCACGGATGTAAGGCTTGGGATCAAAGGGATCGCGGTACGTGTTCTCCAGGGTGAAGGTTTTCAGGAGAGAACCTTCGGAGATACCGCTCCGGTTGTAGGCTTTTACCTCAACGGAGTATTCGCCGGCGGCACGGAAGCGCAGCTTGAGGCCGTTTACGGGATAGGAGTATTTCTTGTTGGCTTTTCCGTCCACCAGCTGGTCTCCGAAGATCCACACGGGCACCACACCGGGATTGTTCACGGTGAAGGTGACATAGTTGGTCTCCTGGTCCACGCTGATGTTCACATCCAGGTCGCTGGCCTGCGGTACGGCCGACGGCACAAGCTCCGGATAGTGGGGAGTGCAGGCGCCCGTAAAGGCGGCCACTGCTGCAACGGCAATATATTTCCAGATGTTTTTCATGATATCTGCTATTTATAGTCGTTCTGTTTGAGAGCGGGATCCTTGTCAATTTCCGACTGGGGGATGGGCCAGTATTTCTTGGACTCGTTCCAGTCGTTGGTACGGTACTCGTGGTTGGCAGCCTTCAGTACATCGGCGGCCTGGCCGCTGCGCACGAGGTCCCAGTAGCGCTTGCCTTCACCCACGAACTCCTTGTGGCGCTCTTCGATGATGTCGTCGTAACTGGTACCGGTGTCCTGGCTGTGGGCGCGGTCACGGACTTCCTTGAGGTAGGAGGAGCCGTCCTGGCCCAGCAGGCTGCTCAGCTCGGCAGCGTTCAGGAGGGTCTCGGCATAACGGTAGTAGCGGAAGTTGTTGCCGTAATTGAGGTTATCGTCGGCCAGGTAACCGTGGTTGCCGCCCTTGTAGGGCAGATACTTGAGGTTGAAGTAACCGGTGTCCTGCCAGCGGGGGGTATACTGGGCACCCGGGTGGGCGGCAGCATAGGCCTCGAAGTTCAGGATACCGCCGTCGCGACGGATGTCAGTGTCGTCATACATGTCGTAGGCGCTCTTGGCGATGGTGCCGAAGCCCCAGCCTTCCTGGAACTCCGTTCCTTTCTCGGCGGGGATGCCGCACAGCACGGAGAACACCTCACCGCCCAGGGCGATGGAGTTGCCCCAGCTGCGGACGCCGCCTTCGGAGATGTAGTTGATCTCCCAGATGGACTCAGTGCCCCATTCGCCGGACTCCAGCCAGATGGAGGCGAAATCGCTGACGAGGGAATACTGATGGCCAGTGATGATTTCCTTCATGTAGTTAAGGGCGGTCTGGTAACGGGACTGGTCCTTCTGGTACATGACAACCTCGGCGTAGAGCATGTAGAGCATGGCCTTGGTGACGCGGCCCTCGCTGCCCACGGCAGCCTTCATGGGAAGGACATTGAGGCCGATGACCTCTTCCAGGCTGGCGACAATCTTGGCATACACCTCGTCGTGGCCCAGCTGCTCGCCAAAGTAGGGAGCCTTCAGGTTCTCCTCATAGTAAGGAATGTTGCCCCAGTACTTCCACAGGAGGGTGTAGTAGAAGTTGCGCAGGGTGATGGCCTCGGCCTTGAAGAGGGTCTTCTTGTCCTCGGACATGCCGGGCACTCCGTCCACATATTCCAGGACCGTGTTGGCGCGGTTGATACCGGAGTAGCACACGGTCCAGATCTGGTTGGGCTGCTCGGTGGGGGTAAGCGTATAGTAGTGGGTCTTGACCAGGATGGGCTGGTCACCGTCGTTGGAACCGCCGGCATACATGTCGTCGGCCATGATGTCGTTCACCAGGTGAAGGGCGTCGTACTGGCCAAAGGCATAGTCAAACCAGTTGAGCGGGTCGTAGGCGGCCGTAAGGCCTTCGGACATGCGGGCCTCGCTGTTGAAATAGTCGGCCAGAGGCTCGGAGCTGTTGTGCTTCGGAGACACGAAGTCCGTAGAGCAGGCAGAGACAAGGAGCAGCGCGGCGGCGCTCAGGGCAAGATATATCTTTTTCATCTCTGGATTCATTTTAGAAGTTAAGATTGAGGCCGAAGGTGATGGTGCGGGCCTGAGGGTATACACCGCGGTCGATACCGGCATCGGATGAGAAGCCGTTGCCACCGGTCACCTCGGGGTCGCAGCCCGTGTAGCGGGTGAGCGTGAAGGCGTTCTCGGCCTGGGCATAGATTCTCAGACGGGCGATCCTGACCTTCTGGGTGAGTTTGGCCGGAAGGGTGTAGCCCAGCTGGATATTACGGGCGCGCAGGAAGGAGGCGTCTTCTACCCAGAGGTCGGACACGCGGTAGTTCTCGTTGGCGCTGTCAAAGACAAAGCGGGGATAACGGTTGGTGGAGCCTTCGCCGGTCCAGCGGTTGAGGATGGTTTTGGGAAGGTTGATATAGTACAGGTCGGTACGGCGGGTTACATTGAAAGCCTGGATACCGGCTACGCCCTGCAGGAGCATGGAGAAGTCGAAGCCCTTGTATTCAGCGGAGAGCGTGATACCGAAGCTCCAGTCGGGAATACCCTTTCCAATGTAAGTGCGGTCGGCGTCGTTCAGCGTTCCGTCACCGTTTACATCCACGAAACGGACGTCACCGGGTTCGGCCTTGGGCTGCAGGAGGGCACCGTCTGCGTTCACGTAGGCAGCGACTTCGGCGGGGTTCTGGAAAATGCCGTCGGCCTTGTAACCGTAGAAGTAAGGGAACGGCATGCCCACGATACCACGGCTGAGCTGGCCAATCTTGTGGCTGGAGCCGTTGAGGAACGTGGCGTCGTCGCCCAGATAGGTGAGTTTGTTGCGGTTGTAGGTAGCGTTGGCGCTTACCTTATAGTGGAAGTCGCCCACATGGTCACGGTAAGCCAGGTCTATTTCGACACCGCGGTTCACCATGTTGCCCACGTTGCCCATAGGGGCGGAGTCGCCGGCATAGGAAGGCACGGCCATGGCCATGAGCATGCCGGAAGTGAGCTTGTTATAGAAGTCCACGGTGGCAGTAATGCGGTTTCCGAGGAAGCCGGTCTCGAGACCCAGGTCGGTCTGGATGGACTGCTCCCATTTCACGTTCGGGTTGGCAAGGCCGCTGGGCTTGGTGCCTATAGTGATGGTCTCGCTGGCGGTGGCGCCGCTGCCGAATGCGTAGTTGTTGCCGGGGTTGGCATAAACGGCATAAGTGAAATCACCGATGCGGTCGTTACCGTTGATACCCCAGGAACCGCGGAGCTTGAGGGTGGACACCCAGTCTACATTCTTCATGAAGGCCTCGTTCTTGATGTTCCAGCCCAGGGAGAAGGAAGGGAAGGTACCCCACTTGTTGTCCGGGCCGAAACGGCTGGAGGCATCGCGGCGGAGGGTAACCTCGGCCATGTAGCGCTCATCGAAGTTGTAGGAGACGCGGCCGAAGTAGGACAGGAGGCTGTAAGGAATGGAATTCCATCGGCCCCAGCCGTTGCGGTCACCGTCCACGCGCTGGCCGATGGTATTGTTCACGGAGATCTTCCAGGGATCGTCGGGATAGCGCAGGCCATTGGCCTCGGCACCTACCTCGGCGCTGGTGGAGCGGAAAAGCGTATGGCCCACCACGGCGCTGATACCGTGCCTGCCGAACGTTTTGTCGTAGGTGAGAACGTTCTCTACCTGCCAGGTGAAGTACTTGCTGTTGCTCTGGGAGGCGCTGGAACCATAGTTGATCTTTTCGATGATGGATTCCTTGCCGTCCTTGTCGTACTGCTTGGTCTCGGTGATGGTGTCGTACTTATAATTCTTGGAAGTAAGGAAGTACTGGGGTGTGTAACCGTGGTAGTCCACGTAGGCCAGATCCAGGGAAACGGAGGAACGGACCTTGAGGTTGTCCCAGATCTGGAGCTCGGCCTGTGCACCGGCCACGAACTTGTTGGTGATGGTGGAACCGGTAGGACGGTCCAGGTCGGCGATGGGGTTCACCTGCTCGTTGTAGGTACCGGCATCGGCAATGGTGTAGGCGCGGCCCTGTGCATCACGGATGATGTAAGGGTAGCCTTTCTCGTACATGGTGCGGTACCGGGCCTCGTCCTCTTCGCTGGCCAGGATGGTCTCCAGGGGAGACATGCCGATGGCCGATCCCAGCGGGGAAGCGTACTCGGAGTTGGTGGAAATACCGGCGCCGCTGATGTTGGCGTACGTGAGGTTGGTACGCACATTGAGGCTGTTCAGGAAGCTGCGGGTGGCCGATGAGTCAAACACCTTGAAGCCCACGTTCTGGCGGTAGGTGATACGGTCGCTGAAGGAACGGCCGAAGCGGCCGCCAATGGTACCCTTGCGGGATACATAGCCCAGGGAGACGGCGTAATCCATGGTCTCGTTGCCGCCGCTCACGGAGAGGTCGTGCTTCACAACGGGAGCGTTCTTGTCGAAGATGGCGCCCACCCAGTCGGTGCCTTCACCCAGCGAATAGGGGTCGTCGAACATGGGGACATTGCCGGCATTGAGCTGGCCTTCGTTCATCATCACGGCATACTCGGTCGCGTTCAGAACGGCAGGCTTGCGCCAGGAATTCTGCATACCGTAGGAGAAGTTGTAGGAAACCTGGGCCTTACCCTTGGCTCCTTTCTTGGTGGTGATGAGCACGACACCGTTCGCTGCACGGGCACCATAAACAGCACCGGAAGCAGCATCCTTGAGCACCTCGATACGCTCGATGTCGTTCGGGTTCAGGAAATCGATGCTGCCGGCCGGGAGACCATCTATAATGTAGAGGGGCTCGGAGTTGTTGATGGTACCGATACCGCGGATACGCACCTGCGTACCGGCATCCGGAGCACCGGAGCTCTGGATAACCGTAACACCGGAGGTCATACCCTGCAGGACATTGTCCACGCGGGTCTGTGCGGTGGCCTTGAGGTCCTCGGAGGTGATGCTGGAAATGGCGGCGGTCACCACCGATTTCTTCTGCACACCATAACCGACGACGACGGTCTCTTCCAGCATCTGGGTATCGTCCTGGAGGACGATGGTCAGTGTCTGGTCGGCGGATACCGTAAACTGACGGCTTTCATAGCCCAGGCAAGTCACTTCCACGACGGCACCGGACTTGACGCGGAGGGAGAAAGCTCCGTCCGCACCGGACATGGTACCGTTGGCGGTTCCCTGCTCGACGATGAAAGCGCCCACGATGGGCTGGTTGGCATTGTCCAGAACTGTACCCTTAAAGGTAACACCCTGCGCCAAAGCAACCAGGCTCAATCCCAAAGAAAGGATTAAGGTGAAAATTTTTTTCATACGCTAAGAGTTGGTTTGCGTTAGGTTATTGGTTAAACTGTGTTGCGACACTTGGTCTGATGCAAAATTACTGGCAAAATGCATCGACGCCTTGAATAGGAATAATAAAGTAGTGGCCAGGAAAAGATAATAGTCGCATTTCCAGTTAATTAAATTATTTTAAATAATGAATAAAGTAGTGAATAAAGAGAGGGAAATGTGCTACTTCCCTATCTTTTTGACCGCTTCTTCGAAGTTGTCGCGGCCATGAAGGGCGGCATTTTTGACAGCCACCTTATAGTTGTAGATGGTGCTCAGGGAATAGTCCAGGATGCCGGCGATATCCTTGCTGTCATCCACGCCCAGTTTGATGAGCGCGAAGATGCGCTGCTCGGTGGTAAGACGTCCGTCGGCGGGTGTTTCCCGTGCCTCTTCCTTCAGAAGGGCATTGAACTGAGCCACGAAATCGGGGTACAAACCCAGGAACGTGGTGTCGAAGGTCTCGTAGAACTCTTCACGGGCCTTTTCGCTGCGGCCGCTGATGGAAAGTTCCTTGAGCAGTTGGTCGGCCTTTCCCTGCTTGAGCAGGTTGCGGAAGCGGTTGTCCTCGGCCCGGGTGGCCGACACCTGCGCCGCCAGCCCGCGGAGGAAGCTCAGGATGTACTTTTCCTTCACTTTGTCGGCCTTGGCTATCTGGTGATAGAGGTCGTTGAGGGTAGCGTTTGCCAATGCCAGCGAAGTGTTGCTTTCCTCCAGCTGCGCCCGCATCTTGGTCAGTTTGCGGGAGCGGGCAATGAGGAAATAGGTCACCAGCGAGAGAATCAGCGTGAGGGCAGCCAGAAGGATGGCCCACACCTGGCTGCTGCGGGAAGCACGCGCCTGCCGCTTCTGATAGGCGCCCTCCACCTGCATGAGGAAACGGGAAATCTGCCAGGGACGGAGTTTGGCGTTATATGATATGGCATCTTCCTGCGCCATGCGAAGGTAGCGGAAGGAGCGGTCTACGTCGGTGGGAAGGATGAGCTGGGCCACCATGGTGAGGGAGGCATAGTCCCGCACGGCATTCACCACATCTCCCTCGGCCGACTTTACCAGCCAGTACATACGTTCATACTGATGGTCGTACATATTCTCCAGTTCCGACTGGAAGAACGCGTGGATGGCGAAATCACGGTCCTCGGGCTTGACGCCCGCAAGCAGCAGGCGGCTCACGCTGTCGGCCTGGTCCAGACGGCCTTCGTCCATGAACTGGTCCCTGAGAAGGGCCCGGTAACGGGGCGACTCGTGCGGCAGCAGGGTAAGAAGGCGGGTACGGAACGGTGCTGCAGGAGGGATGGAGTAGCGCTCCACCATGCCGGAATTGCCGGCCATATCCTTGCTGAAGTCATATAGCACCCACAGATACTCCTCCATCATGGGAACCGACAGGGCGGCCGTGTCAATCTGCGAATACAGGATCTGGCTGGCCTCGTAATAGTTTCCTGCCTTGGCATACAGGTGGCCCAGCGTAATAGTAGCCTGGTCATAGCGGTCATGGTCCCGGATCTGGAGGGCCAGGGATTGGGCGTTTTTCAGGTAAACCTGCGTGGAGTCAAAGCTGAAAGGGAAATAGTCGGAGGCAGCCATCATGGCCAGCTCGTAACGGCTGGTGGGATCCAGGGTGGCCGATATCAGCCTGCGGTAAGCGCTGAGCTGGTCGCTCTTTTTGGCCACATAGAGTTCGCGGGTGGCCAGGAAGCCGTCCAGCTCGTCCAGCAGTTTCTTTACCTTTCGGTCGGTCTTGGGCGGCGCCATACAGGAGGCGGCAAGGGCTGCCGTCACGAGTAAAACCCATATGTTTAGCTTTTTCACACGCATGTGTTACAAGCTGCGCACAGCCCTTTCTATTTCTTCTTCCCGTCCCTCGGGGATGACCGGAGACAGGAAAGAGAGCATCTGCAGGGTACGGGCTTCGGCCTCGGGGATGCCGCGGGAGCGCATGTAGAAGAGTTCGTCCTCGTTGAGCTGGCCCACCGTGGCGCCGTGCGAGCACTTGACGTCATCGGCATAAATCTCCAGCTGTGGCTTGGTATTTACCTTGGCGGTCTCCGTGAGAACGATGTTGTGGTTTTCCTGGAAGGCTTCGGTTTTCTGGGCGTCGGGGGCCACGACGATGGTGCCATCGAAGTTTACCTCGGCGCTGCCGCCGGCAATGCCGTTGAAAAGCTGCGTGCTGTGGCAGCCGGGAGCCTTGTGGTGCATGACTACGCGGAAGTTGACTTTTTCGTCGGCCTTGCACAGATACAGGCCCTTCAGATGAGCCTCGGCGCCCGGGCCGCACAGGTCCACCGTCACCTCGATGTCCCGGGATTCTCCGGGCAGCACCACAAACTGCAGCTCCAGCACCTCGCCGGCTGCTACCTGGTACTGTCCTTTTGCGGGGGCGATATAATGTCCGTGGCCCATACTAGAACTGGTCAAAGCCTTTGGATTCGATGGCGTCGATGAGCTCGCGGCCACCGGTTGTCACAATGCGTCCGGCCTTGAGCACATGTACGTAGTCTGGCTGGACGTACTCCAGCAGCTTGTGGTAGTGCGTCACGATGATGGCCGATTTCTCCGGGCTGCGGAGGGCGTTCACGCCATCGGCCACAATCTTGAGGGCGTCTACGTCCAGGCCGCTGTCGGTCTCGTCCAGGATGGAGAGGGTGGGATCCAGGAGGGCCATCTGGAAAATCTCGTTGCGCTTTTTCTCGCCGCCGCTGAAGCCCACGTTCACTTCTCGCTTGGCAAATTCCGGCTTCATTTGAACAAAAGCCATCTTTTCCTTCATGAGGCGAAGGAAGTCGGAGGTTTTCATCTCTTCCTGGCCATTTGCCTTGCGCTTGGCGTTGACCGCTGCTTTCATGAAGGCGGTGATGGTGACACCGGGAATTTCGATGGGATACTGGAAGCTCAGGAACAGGCCGGCCCAGGCACGCTCTTCGGGCGCCATGGCAAGAAGGTCCTTACCATTATATAATATGGTACCTTCCGTAACCTCGTAGCCGGGGCGGCCGGTGAGGACGGCACCCAAGGTGCTTTTACCGGCACCGTTGGGGCCCATCACGGCGTGGATTTCTCCTTTGCCGATGGTAAGGTCAATGCCTTTCAGAATTTCTTTGTCACCGACGGTGGCGTGCAAGTTGTGTATTTCAAGCAGCATATCAGGCCTCGTTTTTATACAGTTTCACCCAGGTGTAGAGCGACCACAGACCGTTGATAAGGTACAGGCCGCACACGATGGGCATGAATACATTGCCTACACTCAGGTGCAGGAAAATCTGGGAGACGTTCACCAGGAGCCACACAATCCAGCATTCCCACTTCTTGAGGGAGCTCAGGAGCTGGGCCAGGAGGATGAGGGTGGTGACCATGCAGTCCAGATAGGGGTGGGGATCTTCGGGGAAGAGGTTGTCCAGCGTCCAGCCCCAGAGACCGGCTACCAGAAAGGTTCCCACCACACACAGAAAGATGGCGGTGGGGGTGAGCCGGCTCACTTTGAGGGAATGGCTGTCCTTAGAGCTCTGTTCCTCCTCCCTCGGATGCGTCCAGCGGTAGTGGCCCAGGATGTTGATACCCAGGGAGACGGGCTGCAGCAGCAGGCTGGCATAGAGGTTCTTGTCCCAGAACAGGATGAACAGGGCGGCCGTGTACAGGTAGCCCACCCAGAAGTTGTATTTGGAGTTACGGCCCGCCAGGAACACGCAGGTGAGTCCCAGCAGGCTGGAAATAAGGTCTATGAGAAGCACCGGACGTCCGGCGAGTTCAAAAAGGGTGATGTCTAACATTATCCTACAGATCCTTCAAGTGATACTTGCAACAGTTTTTGCGCTTCCACGGCAAACTCCATGGGCAGGCGGGAGAGCACTTCCCTCGCATAGCCGTTCACGATGAGGCCTACGGCATCTTCGGGGTCTATTCCGCGCTGGTTGCAGTAGAACAGCTGGTCCTCGGAGATTTTGGAGGTGGTGGCCTCATGCTCCACGGTAGCAGTGGGCTGCTGGCTCTGGATGACGGGGAAAGTGTGGGCTCCGCACTTGGAGCCAATGAGGAGACTGTCGCACTGGGAATAGTTGCGGGCGTTGACGGCGCCCTTTCCCATGCGCACCAGGCCACGGTAGCTGTTCTCGCTCACGCCGGCCGATATGCCTTTGGAGACGATTCGGCTCTTGGTGCCCCGGCCCAGATGAATCATCTTGG
>DGHE01000125.1:15808-28954 GCA_002392525.1 Bacteroidales bacterium UBA3856
CGGCCTGCTGATGATTGTTGGTAACAGCTACGGAATAGAACTCCGAACTGCTGTAGTCTCCTTTTAATATGGTGGAGGGGTACTTCCAGGTAATGGCGCTGCCAGTTTCCACCTGCGTCCAGGAAAGGTGGGAGCCTTCTCCCTTGCAGATGCCGCGCTTGGTGACGAGGTTCAGGATTCCACCCTTTCCGTCGGCATCTCCGGGATACCAGTTCTGGACGGTGGAGTACTTGACATCGGCATCCTTCTCCACGATGATTTCCACCACGGCGGCGTGCAGCTGCTGCTCGTCGCGCATGGGGGCGGTGCAGCCTTCCATGTAGCTTACGTACGAGCCTTCATCGGCCACGATGAGCGTACGCTCGAACTGGCCAGTGCCCTTGGCGTTGATGCGGAAGTAGCTGGAGAGCTCCATGGGGCAGCGGACGCCCTTGGGGATATAGCAGAAGGAGCCGTCGGAGAAGACGGCCGAGTTAAGGGCGGCAAAGTAGTTGTCGGAGGAAGGCACTACCGTGGCAAGGTATTTCCGTACCAGGTCCGGGTGCTCTTTCACGGCCTCGGAGAAGCTGCAGAAGATGATGCCCTTCTCTGCCAGCGTTTTGCGGAAAGTGGTGGTGACGGATACGGAATCGAATACGGCATCCACGGCAACCACGCCGGCCAGCACATCCCGTTCCTTGAGGGGAATACCCAGTTTGTCAAAGGTTTCGGCCAGTTTGGGATCTATCTCCTTGGGACGGTCCTTGTCCTTCTTGGGTGCGGCAAAGTATATGATATCCTGGAAGTCGATGGGCGGCATATCCAGGTGCGCCCAGTCGGGCTGGGGCATGGCCTGCCACTTGCGAAAAGCGTCCAGGCGGAACTCCAGCAGCCACTCGGGCTCCTCCTTCCGGGCCGATATCATGCGCACAATGTCCTCGTTCAATCCCTTGGGGATGAACTCCTGCTCCACGTCCGTCACAAAGCCTTCCTTGTACTCTGCGCTGGTAAATTCCTGTATGATTTTCTTGTCTTCAGACATATCGTACAAAGATACTGCTTTTTTTTTGAAGAAGTAAGATACGGCGCAGCGCAGGTCCTGAGGGGCTACAGCGCCAGGTCTACCAGCACGATGGCGGCCATGGCCTCCACGATGACGGGGGTGCGGAGAGCGAAGCACACGTCGTGGCGGCCGGGGATGCCGGCTTTGGCGATGCTGGCGGTGGGCTTGAAAGCCACACGGAACACCAGCGGGTTGCCGTTGGTGATGCCGCCGTTGACGCCGCCGGCATGGTTGGTCACAGGGGGCTGAGGACGCTTGTGACGGCCGCAGCAGTGGTGCTCGCCGCCTTCATGTTCGCCATGGCACTGGCACTCATGCCCTTCTTCGTGCTCACCATGACAGTGGCACTCATGTCCCTCTTCGTGGCCGCCTTCGCCATGGCAGCAGTGGTGCTCCTCACCTTCTTCGTGGTGATGACCACCGCAGCACTTGTGCTCCGGGAAGGGGTCGTTGTGCTCGCTGCCCTTCATGCGGGAAGCGGCAAAGCCGTCTCCGAACTCAATGCCGCGGACGCCGGGGATGGAGAACACGGCATGGGAAACCATGGATTCCACACTGTTCCAGAAGGGTTCTCCCAGGCCGATGGGAAGGCCCTCCACCGTGCACTCCACAACTCCACCCAGGGAATCACCCTCGGCCTCGGCGGCCTTGAGGGCATCGGGCCATGCAGTGGCATCGGCCAGACCTCCCACCTCTACGAGCTGCGCGTGGAACTTGGCAAAGTAGAGCATCTTCTTGGCGATGACGCCCGCTGCCACTACGCCCAGCGTGATGCGGCCGCTGAAGTGACCGCCGCCGCGGGGATCGTTGAAGCCGCCGAACTTGAGGTTGGCGGTGAAATCGGCATGGCCCGGACGGGGATGCTCACGGAAGCCCTCGTAGTCTTCGCTGCGGGTGTTCTCGTTACGGAAAAGGATGGTGAGCGGAGCGCCGGTGGTGTGGCCGTCATACACGCCGGAGACAATCTGGGGGAAGTCATCCTCCACGCGGGGAGTAGTGCCCAGGGCTCCGGCCTTGCGACGCCCGAGGTCTGTGGCGAAGTCTTCTTCACTCAGGGGAATCCCGGGAAGG
This sequence comes from Bacteroidales bacterium UBA3856, assembly GCA_002392525.1. Next base: position 17,922 of record DGHE01000125.1, read on the forward strand.
ACGCCATCTACAGTTACGCCGATACGGGGGCCGTGAGACTCACCGAATATGCTGACTCTGAATTTATTTCCAAACGTATTCATAGCTTTTCAAATAATTCGTTGAAATGGGGGAACGACTTGGCCACACAGGTTACGTCGTCAATGATAACGGGGCTGTCGGCACCCAGGGAGGCCACTTTGAGGGCCATCACCATGCGGTGGTCGGCGTGGGAAGCGTAATGCCCGCCCTTCAGAAGCTGACCGGTAGCGAGGCGCTGGGTGAGGCCCATGCCCGTAATGGTCATTTCGTCGTCTTCGATAGTGACGGGGACCCCCATCTGGAGCAGCATTTCCTGGATGGCCGATGCCCTGTCGGTTTCCTTGTGCCGGAGGCGCTGCACGCCCAGGATGTGGCTGTCACCGGGGCAGAAGGCGGCCAGAACGGCCACCATGGGGAAGAGGTCCGGGCAGTTGTTGAGGTCTGCCTCGAAGGGGCTCAGGGGTGCGCGCTTGATGTGGATGCTGCCTGTGGGCTCATCCAGCTGCGACATGCTGGCGCCGGCCTGCATGAGGATGTCCATGATGGAGATATCGGCCTGCAGGCTGGTGGTGTCGAGGCCCGTCACTTCCACATCACCGAAGATGGCGCCCGCCACCAGGAAGGGAGCGGCGCCGGACCAGTCGGCCTCGATGGAAAAGTCTGCGGCCTTGTAGCGCTGGCCGCCTCTCACGTGGAAATTGAGACCGGTGCAGAGGCTCCAGTCCTGGGTTTCCAGAAATTCGTCATCTCCCTCCATCTCGGAGCTCATGCGGATGCCGAACTTCTTAAGCACATCCACGGTTATAAACAGGTAAGGGATGCTGCGGGGATCGTGTACGTAAACGGTTGACTTTCCATCCACCAGCGGCAACGCCGCCAGAAGACCGGAGATGAGCTGCGAGCCTCCTTTGCCGGAGATATCGGCCCTTCCGGGAATAAGCGGGCCGGCTACTTTCAGGGGAAGGTAACAATCGGCCTTCCGCTCCTCGCTAACGTTTTTGTTACTTTCCGGGAAAAGGCGGATGCCGTAGGCGGCCATGATGTCGTGAGCATCGGACAGAGGGCGCTCCAGCAGGGTTTTTTCTCCCGTAACGCGCACTGGTTCAGGGGAAAGGACGGCCAGCAGCGGAATCATCATGCGGGTAAGGAAACCGGATTCTCCAGTGTGTAATTCACTCAGGGAGAGGCATCCCGGGGCTGCGCCAATTCCGGTTATAACAATTATGTTACCTTCCACGGAAACCTGCGCGCCAAGGGCTCTGGAGACCGAAATGGCGCTCTCATTGTCTCCACAGGGAGAATAGCCGCTCAAATGCGAAGTTCCGTTGGCCAGCGCGGCGGCAATAATGGCCCGCTGAGCAAAGCTCTTGGAAGAAGGCATGGGCATTTCGGTGGCTTTCACAAAGCGGAAATCCCCATACACGGCCTGCCGCATTTCTTCCACGGTCCACTGACCGGGCGCAGCGGCTTCTTCCGGACTCAGGCAAGCGTAGGTAAACGGCGCACCCAGCTTCAGGGCCTCCAGGCGGGAAGCTCTTCCGGCTTCTCCCATGGCAAAGGCCACCAGCGTTCCGGGATCGACCTCCTTATAAAGCGACGCGACAACGGCGTTATCGGCCTCCTTCGACGCGGTGGTCACAATCTTCACGACCTCTCCCCCGAAGGAACGGGCGCGCTCCAGGATGGAAAGGAGCACCTCGCGGGAAGGCGTGCTTTCAAAATTATGGTACGAACGGATGAGCACGGTACCGTACTCGCGGCAGGCTTCGCGGATGCGTCGGCCCACCGCGGCGGGAGCCTCCATCTCCAGGTCCACATACTTGGCGCCGGCCTTGATGGCCCGCTCCAGAATCTCCGGGGCCTGCGATTCCTCCGAAAGGCGGCAGGTGGCAATGAGCGGAACGTCGCTGTCCCCGAACAGAATGTCAATGTCTTCGTCTTCCAGGGCGCAGCGGTCCAGACGGATCTCGGCCATCTCCAGCTGCGGCAGAAGCTCCTGAATCTCAGAGAGTTCTTTATTTTGTATCGAAGTGCAGATCATAAGGATTCATTTCATGGAAAACCACTTCTCCGGGCGTGACGGGAATGACAAATTTCACTTTTCCGCCGCTCAGCGCTTTTTTGTCCTTGGCCATGGCATCCTGCAATGTTTCCATGGGATAAGGGCAGTCTGTGGGAAGGCCCACGGCTTGGAAATCGGCCGTCAGACGACGGGACAGGCCGATGGTGCTGAGCCCGAGGTTTTCCCCAAAGCGGGCCGCCAGGATGATGCCCATGGCGACGGCTTCCCCGTGGGGGATGCTTCCGGCCGATGCATGCTCGATGGCATGGCCGAACGTGTGGCCGAGGTTGAGCTTCGCGCGCTCGCCCTTTTCGAAGGGGTCGCGCCCGACGATATCCTCCTTGATGCGGGCGGCCGTCAGAATGAGTTCCTGCGTCGCGCCATCGGCAAGGGCTTTTTCGTAAGCCGCACCATCGGCAAGAAGAAAAGTCTTGAGCAGTTCCGCAAGGCCGCTGCGCAGCTCGCGCTGGGGGAGGGTGCGAAGGACATCGGCCGATATGAAGGTGACTTCCGGCATGAGGAAGGCGCCCAGCATATTCTTATAGCCGTCCAGGTTGACGCCGGTTTTTCCGCCAATGGCCGCATCTACCTGCGAGAGGAGCGTGGTGGGAAGATTGGCGTAGCGGATACCCCGTTTGTAGATGCTGGCCGCAAAGCCGGCCATGTCGGTGGTGATGCCGCCGCCCACGGCGAGTATGAGAGCACTCCGGGAAGCGTTTTGCTCCACCAGCCATCGGCAAATCCCCTCTACTGTCTCCAGGGTCTTGCGGGACTCAGACGTCTCGATGGGAAGCGCCTTCCAGGGGAAGTCCTTCACTACCCACGCTACGTTCCGGTCATACACCACGTAAACCTCTGGCTCTGAGGAGAGATGCGTTTTGATATCGGCAATATGCGTCAATTCCTTGATCATAACTTACAAAGATAAGGGAAAAATCCGTATTTTTGCGACATGATCCACGTAATAGCACTGGCGGTACTGCCCGCCCTCATTCTTCTGTATTATACCTATCAGCAGGACAAATTGCAGCGGGAACCCGTGAAAAATATCGTGAAAGCCTTCTTCTACGGATGGGGTTCGGTGTTCGCTTCCCTTCTCATTTCCATGCCTTCCATGCGGATGGGCCTGTTCCCGCAGGAAATCCACAGCCTTTCCGACGCCTTCAGAACGGCTTTTTTCGGGGCAGCCATTCCCGAGGAAACGGCCAAACTCTTTCTGCTGTGGCTGTTCCTTCGCAAGTGCCGTGACTTTGACGAGCGCATGGACGGTATTGTGTACGCCGTATGTGTGGGTATGGGCTTTGCCGCCTTCGAGAACATCGAGTACCTGTTTGCGTCCGGATCGGCATGGGTAACCACTGGCATCGGCCGCTCGCTCACGGCCATCCCCGGACACTTTGCCTTTGCCGTCATCATGGGTTACTACTACTCCCTCAACCACTTTGACCGCTATCGTGCACCGCTCGCCGATCTCAAGATGTGGCTCTATCCTGTCCTGGCCCACGGCATCTACGACACCGTAGCCATGACGGCCGAAGTCACTCCCGAACTGGGCGGCGCCATCACCGTGGCCATCCTCCTCGGCTGCTTCTGGGCCCTCAAGAAAGCCCGCAAGCAGATGGAGCGTCACATCATTGCCGATGCTTACGACGTCCGCCGGGGCATTGACGAGCAATAATTTTGCAGATTCGGCTTTTTCCCTTAAATTTGCATTCCGTCTTCATCGACGCACCACGCCCGGATGGCGGAATTGGTAGACGCGCTGGACTCAAAATCCTGTGGTAGCAATATCGTGCGGGTTCGATTCCCGCTCTGGGCACAAAAAGAGCTGCGACATCGCAGCTCTTTTTGTGCCTAATATCTTCGATAGACTGGGGGCCTAATCCCCCAGACCCCCTGGGTCGGCCCCCCTTACTACGTTGTTGACGAATCTGCCCGCCATGCGGGACTATACCCGTCGCATCTTCTGTTATTTCACTTTGATATACGCCCGGAAGGCCTTGATGTTGCCGTTGGCGTCCGGGTAGGACAGCGAGCCGTCGCCGGCGATGAAGAGCACGCTCTCGTCGCTTCCTATCAGGCTGGTGTCGATGGTGGTGCCGTTAATAATGCCGAACACCGGCACGAAGTTGGCTGCCGTGCCAACCGTTGTGACAGTTTCTTTATTAATGGTAACAGAGCCAAAGTTGGGATTCACCACATTCGATGAATTGCCTATCATAATCAGGTAAGGATGGCCGGCAGTAATCGAGGTGACGGTGGAGAAATCCAGTATCAGCGTGCCCGATTCGCCGTCGAAGGTGGCAGTATTGAGTGCCTTGACAACCGTCCCTTCTCCGAACACAGCAGTAATCTGTTCCGCGGTCAAACTGAATGGCGCACAGAAACTGTTCCAGACACCCGCAAGCATCGTGCGGTTCATCGTGACGACACTGGAGGTCGTATGCGCTCCCGTCAGGACCTCCGTATTGTCGCGGTCCTCATAGAGGGTGATGGTGCCGAAATTGGCCTGGATGGTTACATCGGCGTTGTGGAAGGTAAGGGTGTAAGGGCTCCCGTCGCCGGAGAGGCGAGCACTATCTTCACCGTCCTTGCCAATGAAGGCCGAATAGGCATCGCTGTTGATATTAAGCTGAATCGAACCTCCTCCCGAGCCATAGATCACACCCTCATGCACGAAGCAGCGGCTGTCGTACAGGGTGATTCCGGCCACATCATAAACGGTCGGAGTACCATAGGGTTCGATATTCACATGATCAGAGCCCACGCTGACGGCACAGGCGTGCAGGGTACCGGCGTCGAATCCGTGTTTGGGATCTATTCCATCCTGGCTGTAGGCTACATGGTTATAGTATGCACGGGATATCGTGACATCAGATCTGGAGACATCACCGCTGACCAGCAAATAATTAGATGCCGGAGTGCTTCCCGCTTTCGCATGGAAAGCCGCAGGCGCAAAGACACAGTCGGTCAGGTTCACACTAGCTCCGTTTCTTGCCCATCCAATCATGCCGCCACCCTCGTAAGCTCCGTTCGTATACTCGACGGTTCCCGTGAAAACGCAGCCCGTCAGGCTGATGCTTGCATTGTACTCGACTGTCCCTACAAAAGCGCCGCCATCCACATCCCCATTGCGTGATGAAGAAATGGCCACACTGCTCCGGCAATTCAAAATGGTATTGGTACTATTAACCCGTACAAAGCCCACCAGGCCGGAGGGTCGCATACCGGTTGTGCTCACGCTGCCGGTGAGGACCAGGTTGCTCAGGTGTGCATTCCGGATGTAGCCAAAGGGGGCTGTATAGTCAGCATTCGCAGTAGTGAGATCCAGGTTCAGCGTATGTCCATCTCCGTCAAAATGATGGTTGAAGGGCTTTTCTGGTAGGGCTCCCGCCGGAGTAGTGACGGTAATGTCTGCCGTCAGTTTGAAATAGCATCCGGCAGGGAAGGGTGATTCGCCCGTATTTTTGGTCTCCATCATGGCCCAGTCTGCTGCGGAGGTAATCAGGTAAGGGTCTGCCTGGGTGCCTTTCCCGGCAAAATCCGACATCTCAGTATGCTTGAGAACCGCCTTGCCGCCGACTTCCTCCCAATTGGCTCCCAGCTGGCTGACCAGCGCGGCGGCGGTCATCCCGGAAGCGTCGCTTCCCTGATTGCCGGCCCCCCAGGAGGTAATGTAATGGGTTTGGTTGAAAATGGGATTGGCTCCGCTGTCATAACGGACTATCTTTTGGGAACCACTGGTCCCTATCGTCACCGTTTCCGGGTTAAATAGGCAGTTGGTAAAAGTGACCGGGGTGTACGCCCAACCTATCAGACCGCCACAGTGGGTGGTAGTGACATTGTCATTGGGGTTTTTGGTACTCTTCCCCTGATGGAATTTGCCGTCAAACAGCACATCGGTGAGCGTAATGGAGGTAGCCGTCTTCGCGACGCGGGAGATAAGGCCGCCGTGGGTGCCATCTCCGTTAATACGGGTGTCTATCTTGACGCTGCTCCAACATTGGTTCAGGGAAAGGAATCCGTTTGCCAGGCCTACCAGGCCGGACGCATCCATATGGTCTGTATAGACGGTGCCTTCGATGCGGATATCCCTAATGCTCGCATCTTTTACATAGCGGAACGGGGCGCAGTAATCGGCCGCACCGGTGCGGGTAAAGGTAAGGGTGCGTCCCTTGCCGTCGAAGTGGCCGGAGAAAGGGTGGGAATCATCGCTGCCCAGCTGGAGGTTCACCGCCAGGTCGGACAACAACTGGAAGTACTTCCCGCTGAAGGATTCTCCGTTTTGGATCCGGAATGCCAGCGCATTCCAATGATTGACGGAAGCAATCAGATAAGGACTCTCCTGCGTGCCGGCACCCACCAAATCGGTGTAGATATTAAAGAAATTCGGGACCAGCTTGTTACCTTCCCTATGCCATCCGCCACCCAGGCCTCGAAGGAGATCAGTATCCGACATGGTCCTCGCATCAATGGCCCCGTGGTCGGTCTGGGGCTTATCGTTCCAGACTGTCTTGTAGTAGCAATTGGCCAATATGGCCGAAGCGCTGGTTTTTTTGCGGAAGAAAGTGTTGCTGCTATCGTCATTGCTCAGCGCCGTTGGCGCAAAAAGGCTGTTCAGAATATACAGGTGTGAATCGGATGCGGCCCAACCTACAAAGCCGCCGCTTTCATCGGGGTCGCTTGAAATAATGCCGTCGAACAGGCAATTGATGATCTCTGTCGTTCCGCCGTCTTGAACACGGCCCACGAAGCCACCGATATTATTGACGTCATGAGCATCGAGTGTTAAACTGCTACGGCAATTGATAATCCGGGTATAACCTTTGGAATAACCAACCACTCCGGCCACACCTTCCCTCACTTTATCTGCATCTATTTCCCCCTTGACATGGAGATTCATGATGGTGGCATTCCTCGCATAGCGGAATGGGGCGCAGTAATCGTTATAGTCGTAGACAAACGCGCATCTGGCCTTAAAATCCACGGTGAGGGAATGGCCATTTCCATCAAAGACACCCCTGAAATCCGCGAACTGCCCAATTTCTCCGTCATCAACGAATTTTGAAACGGTGATATCGGCCGTCAATTTGATGTATTTCCCCTCATAGCTTTTTCCTTCGGTAAGGTTATCTACGAAGGTATTCCAGTCACTCTTGCTCGAAATCGTGTACGGGTTTTTCAATGTACCGCCACCCGGGAGTTCAGCGGCATAAGCCGAAAGGGTTGCAAAGGCCAGCAGGGCCGTGAGTATGATACGTATCTTTTTCATCTTGCTTCCTCCACTTTTTTACCGCCAAGAACATAGGTAGGGACCAGCGAAGAATGGCTGCCCAGGTTGGTGATGGTCACGCTCTGGATCTTGGCCTTGTTCATAGATGCGTTAACCTGATAGAACTTGCCCTTCTCCAGGAGGGCGTCGTTGCGGGTTAAAGTATAATTCTTGTTGTCGGATCCCTTGGCCGTGAGGCTGATATTCTTTCCGGTATGAGCATCATCTCCTCCTGTCGTGTTAAAGTGTTCGGGGATGGCGACATATAATACGTCCGTTTCGGCATTGGGGGTAACCGTAAGCGTACGGTTGCCCAGGCCCACGTAGAAGGGTTTGACAGACAAGCGACTGTCCGAATTGCCCTTGTTGGTAAGCGTAAATTTCACAATGGACTGCTGGCTCGTGAAGACAGCAGGGTTTTCTACCCGGACGGCTTGCCCGGAAACGCTGGAGACCCTTACCGTTGCCGTGCAGTAATCACAAGTGGCGGCGATGGTGCTCAGCAGACCATCCTGCTGCCCATAATCTCCAGTTCGGCAGCTCAGCAGCAATTCGTCATCGGCCTGAGGAGGGTAGCTCAATTCTCCGTAGAGCGTGGTGGATTCACCGCTGCTCTGGGCCGTGAGCGTCCCCAGCAGGTTTTCCCCGCTATATACGCTTACCACATCTCCGGCCGTCCATCTGGACCAGAGCGTGCCGTGTTCGGTGTCCTCCACCAACGCTTTGGTCATTTCATTCGTCTTGGTGGCCGAAATCGTGAGCGTGTAGGCGCTGGTTTCCGGCACGAGAACCTCCTGCTCCGCCATACAGCCTGTCAGGACGGCAAGCAGCACAGCCATTCCCAAATATCGATTGATTTTCATATTGTTCTGATCTTATTACCAATTCAACGTTCCACCACTGCTGTAATCTGCGATGGTGAAGGACACTTCATTCAACGAATCGCCGCCTGTACCGGCCCCGCTGATCTGGACCGTCCCCATATAGAAATGTCCGGATATGGGATTCAAGTCGCGCTCAATGCTGTATTCTTCACTGCCGATCACGGCCTTGAAGTGGTATGTATTCGATGCTCCGTTCTCGTCTCGAAGCGCAAAGAAAAGCTGATCCGTTGCGCTGGCCGGGGCAATCGTGAGCGGCAAACCTGCCGTCGCATACGTCGCGTCTGAGCCCAGTGGCCTGGTCAACACCACTTTCCCGCCATCGGCATAAATGCTCAGACGCTCAAGCAGAAGCGGATTGTTGTCGTTGTCCACAAAACGCAGTTGAAAAAAGGCCTGCCGGTGGCTGAAAGCGGCATCGCTCATCTTGAGGAAGCCGCCTTGGGCGTCCACTTCCTTCACAGTGGAGCTGGCTTCCAAAAAGCTGTAGTTGGACGACACGTTGCTTACGGTGCCGTTCTGGCCGGTATAGTCAAGACTGGCTTCATGATAATAGAGCGTGACGGCCTCTCCAACGGAGAAAGTACCCGTCAGCGTGCCGGTCAGCGTGGCATAGGCCGAATTACCGGCGCTCACATCGGCCGTCAGCTGCTCCAACGCGGTTCCGTCACTTTTGACCACACGGACCTTGTCTCCCTGGTCCCAGTTGGTATACAACGTCTGGCCGTTGTTGCCGCCCACGCTCACGGCGCGAGTGCCGACCTCGGGGCCGGCGTTGATGGCCACCTGCCAGGTGCGGGGAAGATCCGTCCGGGTGGGGGAAATCTCCGTCCGGTTGCAGGAGGCGCCCAATCCCAGCGCAAGCGAGACCGCCGGGATGAATCTCAATACTTTCGAAAACATGTTCATATTCCGTTACTTGATGTTCTGTTAAAAGATATTCTCGCCGGGTATCCCGCCGGGCATCCCGCCGCCGCCAACCTGGCCAGGGAGGGGGCTCTGAAGGAGAAACTGAGAACTTTGGAGACGGACGATCTCCACCTCAGGGGCCTGGTATTCGACCTTTTTACTGACTTCTATATCCATTTTGAACATAATCTATTCGTTCTACAAAAAGAAAAAGCCCCGCCAACATATCCGCTCAAGCAGAAACTTAATACTTCATGCTGCACAGGTCTTTTCCGTTGCAAAGATGAAAAGTATTTACAGATTTTGCAAAAAATATATACCAAAAACATGGCAAACGGGGCGTTTTACCCCAAAAAATAACGTGTCCGAAAAAGGAACTTCAAAAAAGTCAACCTAATTTTTTTACCATATCATCTATAATCTTTGCAAAGAGATGTGTTTCAATCTATTACAACGATTTCATCCTACGAAATGTCCAACCCGCCGGAGATTTTGTTCTGGGCTGGAGGTGCTTTGCTGGGCTGGCATACCCAAGTGGGCAAAAAGGGCCGTTTTTGCTTGGGTGGGTATGCGATCGCCTACCCAGGATTACAAATAAGCCCGTTTTTGCACAGATGGGTATGTTATACCCCACCGACATATAAACAAAAAACCGGTTGTTTTGCATTTTCTCAGGCCAAGAATCTAGCAAGCCTAAAGATGAAGTCAGTGCGCGCGCTGCATATATAACGTATGCTCCAAAAACCTGTCGTAGAATGCTCCCTATGTGTTGAACCTGCAGAAACCAAATATATTCCTTCGTAGGCTTCTGAGACCCGAGACATCTGCTTTTGACCTGCCAATAAGATTATTTCAGAAGTTTTCGATTGGTTTCGTTTCCTTCCAGTACGGACATCTGCTGAATTGCGATAGCATTAAGTCTGCGGAGCCTTTCTGCTTGAGGAAGCCCTTCGTTGATGAAAATGGCATTCAGGCTTTCCATGTTGGAAAGGCAGATGAGTTGGTTGATGGTAGCGTAATCGCGGATATTACCTTTGAGTTCCGGGTTGGCATCTCGCCATTCTTTCGCTGTCATGCCGAATAAAGCTACATTGAGAACGTCGGCTTCGTTGGCGTAGATAAAAGATATTTGCTTCTCTGAAACCTCAGTTGGAATCAAGTTCTGTTTGATGGCATCAGTATGGATACGGTAGTTCACTTTGGAGAGTTCGCGTTTGGCTGTCCACCCAATGAGTTTCTGCTCCTCTTCCTTAAGGCGCTGGAATTCACGGATAAGATAAACCTTAAATTCCGGGCTGATCCACATAGCAAACTCAAAAGCGATGTCCTTGTGAGCATAAGTGCCGCCATAACGCCCGGCTTTGGAAACTATGCCAATAGCATGGGTCTTCTCCGTCCATTCTTTAGCGCTGAGGCGGAAATTGTTGAGTCCCGCTTTACTTTTAATTATGTCGAATTCGGCAGAATTAAACTCGGGATTGAAAACCTTCTCCCAAGTACCCAGGAACTCGACGGTGTTCCTGTTACGAAGCCAGTTGTGAAAGAAAAACTCCCCATCTTTGGAGCGCGTCATATCCGTGAGGCTGATATAGTCCTCACTTCCAACCTTAACTACAGTTACGGCGACGCCGTTTACATCTATCTTTGCCATAGCGCCAAACTATCTAATACTATTTCTTTTTAGCATTCTTTCTATGCTTGTAACCATCAACGAAATCGCTTGTCTTTATATTGTGATCAAGTTTCTCCCCAGCCGAATCGCTCAGGTATTGAGGACGGGAGGGTACAGATGAACCGTAGCCGCTGACGTAAGTAAGGGCCGATTTGACCAAATCTATACCCAAGGCATTCTCCAGACGGGCAATGGTTTCAAGCGTCATATTGGAAC
>DGHE01000098.1:0-122 GCA_002392525.1 Bacteroidales bacterium UBA3856
GGCTGTTGGCCATGGTGGGCTGGAAGTTGTTCACAGCGGCACCGGGAGCAGCCTGGTTAAACCATACACCATTAGGCATTACTACAATCATAGGTTTGGCCTTACCCTCGGCAATGAGGTTG
>DGHE01000098.1:176-3190 GCA_002392525.1 Bacteroidales bacterium UBA3856
GGTTGTCCATGATCTGGGCGGTACGACCCAGGTCGGCCCAGGCATCCTCGTCACCGCCGCTGCCGTGCAGGAGATACAGAACGGGATAATGCTGGCTGCCGCTTTCGTATCCGGCAGGGGTATATACCGTCATGCGGCGCTGGCTATTCAAAGTAGGGCTGTCATACCACACGTGCGACACGGAGCCGTGCGGCACGTTGTGCACCTCATAGTACCAGCCAGCATCGCCGGGCCTGGCGCTGAGGGTGAAGATATTGGTCCAGGTAGCCACATCCCGGTTCTGATGCACGTTGGAAGGGTCCATCTCCCGGTGACCGTCCACCAGGAAGCTGTAGGAATAGAGTTCTCCCGTGAGGGGGGCCGATGTGTACGTCCACACGCCGCCGGGCCCTTCCTGGAGGTCCGCCACGCCCGGTGCGTTATACACCATCTTCTGGCCGTTGATATCCACCTCGATGGGGCGGCTGGGGAGGAAGTCTCCGGTCACCTGCACCACTTTTGCTTTGGGGTTGTGATAACGGAAAGTGACGGTGTTGTCGGGATTGATCTCCGGGGAGACGATGCCCGTTCCCGGGCCGAGGGCCTGCTGGGCCGATGCTGCCATGGCAAGCGTCAGCAACGAGGCAACAAGGAAAAGACGTTTCATAAGCTTTTAGTGTTATTGAGTAGGTCAAAGTTAGACAATCCCGACTAATTATCAAACGGTTTGAACAAAACGGCAAACATTTGAACTGAGCAAACAGCCCGCGTGGGAAGGATGTGTTATCTTTGTGCAAATAAACAACCACAATGAAAAAGATCCTTACCTTAACCGTCCTCCTTGCCGCCACCGTTGCAGCACAGGCCCAGGGCTGGATGCGCCAGCCCACGCCCAACGACACTCTCCAGAGCACCCGCGTATTCCCGAACGGAGACGTCCTGTTCCAGATCTACGCCCCCAAGGCCAGCCAGGTATCCGTCTCCGGAGACCTCCCCTGGGACAAGCCTGTCAAGTTTGAAAAGGCCGAAAACGGCGTCTGGAAAGGCCTCTGCCAGGGCCTTGGAGAAGGCTGCTTCCGATACAGCTTCACAGTAGACGGCGTCAAGGTGCAGGATCCCAAGGCACCCCTCAGCGCCGAGCAGGCCAGCCTCCTCACCGTGGGCCCCGGCTACATCAAGGACGTCCCCCACGGCGCCGTAGCCCAGCGTTACTACTACTCCAAGAACCTGCAGCAGATGCGCCGCCTCCACGTCTGGACCCCGGCCGGTTATGAGAAATCGGCCCAGAAACTGCCCGTGCTCTACCTCATCCACGGCGGCGGAGACAACGACGCCTCCTGGCCCGGCGTAGGCGCCGCCGGCTTCATCCTCGACAACCTCCTCGCAGAGGGCAAGATGGTCCCCATGATCGTGGTCATGCCCAACGGCACCATCCCCGTGCAGAACGAGGTTCCCCCCTTCGCCCAGGATATGGTGGAAAGCATCATCCCCTTCATCGAAGCCAATTATAATGTAAAGGCCGATGCCGCCAGCCGCGCCGTCGCCGGTCTCTCGATGGGCGGCATGGAAACCATGGAAGTCGCCTTCAACAACCCCGACATGTTCACCTATGTCTGGGTGCTCAGCTCCTCCCTCATGCCCGGCCAGGATCCCGCTGCCGAGAGTCAGCGCCTCCAGGTGAAAAAGAACGCCGCCAAGATGAACAAGCAGTTCAAAGCCCTCGTCTTCACCCAGGGCGGCCCCGCCGACATCGCCTACAAGAACTGCGAAAACACCCGCGCACAGCTTCTGAGGGACGGTCTCAAGTTCGACTACATGGAGAACGCCCAGGCCGGCCACAGCTGGACCACCTGGCGGGCCGACCTCGAAGCCCTCGCCCCCACCCTGTTCAAATAACCATAAATCAGCTATATGAAAAAAGTATTCTTATTCATCGCATCGGCCGCCGTCCTGGCAGCCTGCGGCGGTCCCCTGTCCCCCCAGGACAAGCTCACCGTCAACGACAAAAAAATCAATGCCATCATCGCCCAGATGACCCTGGAGGAGAAGGTGAACATGCTTCACTCCAAGACCAACATGTCATCGGCCGGCGTCGAGCGCCTGGGCATCGCCGACATGAACTATGCCGACGGTCCCTTCGGCATCCGCGAGGAAGGCGTCCCCAACGGCTTCCAGAGCGCCGGCTGGACCCTGGACAGCGCCACCTACTTCCCTACCGGCAGCGCCCTCGCCGCCACCTGGAGCGAGGAACTCGCCTACAAGTACGGCACCGGCATGGGTAAGGAAGCCCGCCTCCGTGGTAAAGACGTCATCCTGGGTCCCGCTGTGAACATCCAGCGCCTGCCCGTTGGCGGCCGCACCTACGAGTACCTCTCCGAGGATCCTATCCTCTCCGCCGCCCTAGCCCTCGAATACACCAAGGGTGTGCAGGACGAAGGCACGGCCGTATGTATCAAGCACTTCGCCGTGAACAACCAGGAGACCAACCGCGGTAGCGTAGACGCCCAGCTGGACGAGCGCACCCTGCGTGAAATCTACCTCAAGCCCTTCGAGCGCGCCATCGTCGAAGGCGGCGCCATGAGCGTGATGCCCGCATATAATAAGGTAAACGGTGACTACTGCTCCGAGAACGAGCACCTTCTCAACGAAATCCTCCGCGGAGAATGGGGCTTCAAGGGCTTCACCGTCTCCGACTGGGGCGGCACGCACAGCACCATGGGCGCCATGCTCCACGGCCTCAATGTCCAGATGACCGGCTCCAACTACTTGGGCCAGCCCGTCATTGACTCCATCGCTACCGGCGCCCTCACCGAGGACCTCGTAGACGAGAAAGTACGCCAGATCCTGCGCGTCCGCTATGCCATCGAGCCCGTTCCGGCCGATGTCGCCAACACTGTCATGACCTCCCAGCCCGAGTGCCAGGACATTGCCCTGCAGGTGGCTCAGAAGAGCATCGTCCTCCTCAAGAACGAGGGTATCCTCCCCGTTTCGAAGGACGTGAAGAAGATCGCCGTCATCGGCCAGAATGCCGTCCT
>DGHE01000098.1:3261-3537 GCA_002392525.1 Bacteroidales bacterium UBA3856
CCCAGAGCGGCGGTATGGGCGCCGGCGTCAAGGCTCTCTACGAGGTAACGCCCCTCCAGGGCATCCAGAAGCGTGCCGCCGAGGCCGGCGTAGAAATCTGCTATGCCCCCGGTTACAAGAACTTCCCGGGCCGCCGCTGGGGACCCGCTCCCGCCAAGGCCAACCCGCTGGAAGCATCGGCTATTGACGAACCCGCCGATCCCGCTCTCCTCGCCGAGGCTGTTGCCCTGGCTAAGGAAGCCGACCTTGTCATCTTCTTCGGCGGTACCAACAAGA
>DGHE01000183.1:0-7357 GCA_002392525.1 Bacteroidales bacterium UBA3856
CCACCGGTCCACCGTGAGTCCGTGCAAGAGGCACCAATTTCGGATTTCATACTCCTGTCCCTCGTGAGACTGCTGCTGCGTGCTTACTCGGATATAAGCATAAACCATGGCTTCCTTTTCTTAAGAATTATAACTGATCCCCCTCAAATTTAAGACATTTTGATGACAACATTAATCGACCGTTTAAAATTAAAAAACGGAGCGGGTGGTTTTTGCATAGAGTGTACTATTATCAATATTTATGTTTAACTAAAATCTGTTAGCTTATGAAAAAAGCGAAACTGTTCCTCAGCACCATCCTTGTGCTCTTGACAGCTACCCTGTTCGCGCAGAACATGCGTGTGACGGGTACCATCAAGGATGCCGCGACAGGTGAAGGTATTCCTTTTGCATCGGTTATTGTGAGAGGTACCACCATTGGTACTGCCTCCGATGTGGAAGGCGCTTTCACAATCAACGCACCGGCCAACGCCACGCTGGAATTCTCCGCCATCGGTTATGTCACCGTAGTGGAGCAGGTCAATGGCCGGGGTGTCATCAATGTCTCCCTGGATCCGGACTCGGAAGCGCTGGATGAGACCATCGTCGTTGCGTATGGTACCGCCAAGAAGTCTTCCTTTACCGGTTCCGCCGCCACTGTAAAGGCAGAAAAGATTACCCAGCGTACCGTTTCCAACGTATCAAAGGCCCTGGAAGGTATGGTTGCCGGTATCACCACCACGGCCGGTTCCGGTCAGCCTGGTGACGGTGCTTCCATCCAGATTCGTGGTACAGGTTCCATCAACGCCTCCAGCTCTCCGCTGTATGTTGTGGACGGTATCCCGTTCGACGGAACCCTGTCTTCCATCAACCCGAACGACATTGAGAACATGACCGTCCTTAAGGATGCTTCCGCATCGGCCCTTTACGGTGCCCGTGCTGCCAACGGTGTTATCATGATTACCACCAAGCGCGGTTCCGAAGGACGTGCCAACGTGAACTTCAAGGCTACTGTAGGTCTCCAGTCCCGTTCCATCAAGGACTACGAGATGGTGAACCAGAACGAGTTTGTGGAACTCACCTGGGAAGCCCTGAAGAACAGCTACCTCCTGAACAGCGGTTATCCCGATGCCGAAGCTCGCGCAGCCGCCTCCGGTGACCTGAGCGCCGCACTGGGTGGACAGATCTACAACCCTTATAAGAATTACACCTGGGACACCGTGATCGATCCTGCTACCGGCAAGGTCCGCTCCGACGCCGTGTCTGCCTGGAACGAGAACTGGATGGATATCCTCACCAACAAGAAGGCTATCCGTCAGGAATACCAGCTGGGTGTAAGCGGTGGTGACCGCAAGACCAAGTACGCCTTCTCCTTCGGCTATCTGGACGATAAGGGTGTCCTTATTACCACGGCCTTCAAGCGTTATTCCATCCGCGCCAACGTAGACCACGAGATTACCGACTGGTTCACCTCCGGCGCCAGCGTCAGCTACTCCTACACCACCCAGAACAGCTCCCAGTATTCCAGCACCCAGACGGGTAACGCCTGGTACACTGCCCAGTTCATGGCTCCCATCTATCCTGTCTATATGAAGGATGAGAACGGAAAGGATATGCTGGATGCCAACGGAAACAAACTGTTCGACTATGGTAACGAAGGCCGCGCCCGTCCCAAGGCCAGCCGTTTCAACGCTGTGGGTGACCTCTACGACAACACCTACGAGACCCTGCGCGACAACTCCAGTCTCCGTGCCTACGCCATCCTCGGCGGCGAGAAGGAATCCATGGGTATTTTCCGTGGTCTGAGCCTGAGCACCAACTTCGGTGCCGATATTTCCGGCCGTTACATCACTTCTTACTACAACCCGTATCACGGTGACGGCTCTTCCACCGGTGGTGAGATTGACAAGTACAGCACCCGTACTTTCTCCTACACTTGGAACCAGATTCTCAAGTACGAGCGCACCTTCAACGATTTCCACCTGCTGGCCCAGGCTGGTCACGAGTACTACAACTACCAGTACAAGTACCTGTATGCCGACCGCAGCCAGGTTTATCCCGGTCTGTATGAAATCGCTCCGGCTGCCGGTAACATCAACGCCAACTCCTACTCCGACGTTTATCGCATCGAGTCCTACTTCGGCCGTCTGGCTGCCGATTTCAGGGACAAGTATTATCTGGAAGCTACCTGGCGTACGGATGGTTCTTCCCGCTTCTATGAGCCCAACCGTTGGGGCCAGTTCTGGTCCCTGGGTGGTTCCTGGCGTGTTTCCCAGGAGAACTTCATGAAAAATGTCAGCTGGGTAGACAACCTAACCCTCCGTCTCAGCTACGGTGAATTAGGTAACGACTCTATCGGCTCCTACTATGCCTGGCAGTCCTTCTACGACCTTACCATGCCCAATGCCAACAACCCTGGTGCCGTGGTTTCTTCCCTGGCCAACCCTGCGGTTTCTTGGGAAAAGAAGGGTACCTGGAATGCCGGTCTGGAAGGAACCTTCTTCAACCAGGTCCTGAATGTCACCTTCGAGTACTATAACTCCAAGACCAGCGACATGCTCCTGAGCTACCCGATGGCCCTTTCCACCGGTTTCGGCGGCTACAATGCCAACGTGGGCTCCATGCGCAACCAGGGCTTTGAAGCCACTATCCGCGTCAACTGGCTCAACAGTGGCAACGTCCGCGCCAGCAGCACCCTCATGGGTTACCTCAACCGCAACAAGGTCCTCCAGCTCACCGGCGAGTCCCCGAGTATCCTCTCCGGCAGCCAGCTGATCATGGAAGGTCTGCCCATCTATTCCTGGTATCTCCCTCGTAGCGCAGGTGTCGATCCCGCAACCGGTCGCCAGCTCTACTGGGCTTACAAAGAAGTTATCAAGGATCCCAACGCAGAAGGCTACGATGCAGATGAAGCTGCCAAGAGCTATCTGATTCCCAACACCATCCAGCTTCAGGACGACGAAAACGGCAAGTACAAGGCCGGAGAGCAGAAGTTTGGTTATGAGTACAAGACTACCAGTACCGCTGAGGCTACCAACAGCAAGTATCTGGGTTACGGCAGCCGTGAGCCCAAGTTCCAGGGTTCCTTCGGTTCCGACTTCCAGTTCGGCCCCGTGGACTTCAGCTTCCTGACCACCTTCTCCCTCGGAGGTTATGTGTACGACAGCGTGTATTCCAGCGCCATGGAAGTTACCTATTCCGGTGACACCTGGAGCAGCCATGCCCTCCGCCGCTGGCAGAAGCCCGGCGACATCACGGACGTTCCTATCCTGGAACTCGGTTCCAAGAATATTGCCGCCGACCGTTGGATGGTAGATGCCTCCTACTTCTCCATCAAGTCCCTCCAGCTGGGCTACACCCTGCCTACCAAGTGGACCCAGAAGATTGGCATCAAGTCCCTGCGCCTGTTCGCCGTTGGTGACAACCTCTGGCTTTTCACCAAACTCAACGGTCTCAACCCTCAGTACAACATGACTGGTGGTACCAGCTGGGCCTACACTCCTACCAGGACCATTTCCCTGGGTCTTGACATCAATTTCTAATCCAAGGAGACAACGAATATGAAAAAGATAGTATATGCACTCATCGCCCTGGCGACTCTTTCGCTTACGGCGTGCAACAAGGAGCTCCTCAACACCAACCCTACGGATGCCGTCACCGGTGACACTATGTTCAATGACACCGCAGGAGCCATGATGGCCCTCAACGGCACTTACCGTTACATGTGGCAGTGGGGCGTGACCACCACCGGTAACTATCACCAGTGCGTCGGCCCTCAGGGCTACAACCTGATGGCAGACCTCATGGGTGAGGACTTTGTCCAGGCCGCCCAGGGTAACGGCTGGTTCTGGTTCGACTACCGCTACAATGTGAAGAACCGCTACACTGCCAGTACCTGGCGTTCCTACGACTTGTGGAACTACTACTATACGCTGATCTCCAACGTCAACTATATCCTGGATGCCGCCGAGCAGATTGAAGGCGATCCGGACGAGATCAACTACATCATCGGCAATGCCTATGCCATCCGTGCCTGGAGCTATGCCTATTGCGCCATGATCTTTGCCCGCAGCTATATCGGCCACGAGGATCGTCTGAGCATCCCTATTTACACGGAACCTACCTTCGCCGGTACCACCGGTAAGAAGCGTTCCACCAACCGCGAGGTGTTCGCTCAGGCCATGTCCGATATCGATAAGGCTATCAGCCTCATCGGAGACCACAGCCAGGAGCATGTCTCCCATATCGACAAGTATGTAGCCAATGGTATCAAGGCCCGTATCGCCCTGTACATGGGTGACTATCAGACCGCGCACGATGCCGCCGCTATCGCCGTCCAGGGTGCCAGCTACAATTATGATGGCAACTTCAAGTATAACGATGCTTCCCATGGCAGCGTCCTCTGGGGTGCCGAAATCATCTCCACCCAGGGTACCACCAACCCTCAGTTCCTGGCTCACATGGATTACCGCTTCGGCGGCTACGGCGACGCTTCCCGCAAGTGCGCCAGCGCCTGGCTCTACAACAAGATGAGCGCCACTGACAAGCGTGCCTCTGACTGGTGGAGCTACGAAGTCCTGAAAGACGGTTCTACCAAGGGCTATCAGCAGTACAAGTTCCTGTTTAAGGATCCGTCCGACCCTCAGACCGGTGCCGACCATATCTTCATGCGTGCCCCCGAGATGCAGCTCATCATTGCCGAGACTGCCTGCCGTCTGGGCAACGAAGATGAAGCTATCACTGCTCTGAACAACCTGATGAAGACCCGTGACGCCAACTACGACTGCTCCGGCAAGACCGGCACCGCCATGGGCGCCCTCACCACCGACGAAACCGGATCCCTGCTTGAGGAAATCATCCTCCAGCGCCGTATCGAGCTCTGGGGCGAGTATGGCCGCATCTATGATATCAAGCGTCTGCGTCAGGGCTTTGTCCGTACCGCCGAGATGGGCCACCCGTCTGCAGGTCTTCTGGAAACCCTTCACGTGGACGATCCCGAGTCCTTCGACTGGGTGCTTACCATCCCTCAGGCCGAGTTCGATGCCAACAAGTTCATGGTCCAGAACCCGATCTCCAGTTACGCCACCGCTACCGAGGGTGACGATCCCGCTCTGACTCCCGCTGGTGCTGACAGTGAGAATTAATCCTTAAAAGATTGAATGCATATGAAAACTATATTCAAGAGCATCTTTGTGTTTGGCGCCGCTGCCCTCTTTGCAGTATCCTGCAACGTGGAAAACATCGGAACCAAATATGAGCACGAAGGTTCCGACAATGGCGTGTCCTTCACCCAGGGTACTGTCGCCAATACCGAGATTGGAGCTGCAGAGACCAGCCTTGTCATCACTTTAGGCCGCGCCGTGGCAAACGCAGCGCAGACAGTCAATCTGGAATCCACCCTTCCTGAGGGTGTCGGTGTTCCGTCTTCCGTATCCTTCGCCGCCGGAGAGTATGCCGCAGAACTGGTCCTGGACATCTCCAAGATGGCCGTGGGCAAGTCCTACAAGGGCGCCATCTCCCTGGCCACCGAGAGCGACTACAACGACCTTGCTATCAACTCTGTGAATGTAACCCTGCAGAAAGCCTACACTTGGGCAAGTTATGGCAAGGTAAAGATTACCGACGACCTGGTGACTGCCGCCTTCGGTGTGGACAATCTTACCTGGAGCGTGGATGCAGAGAAAGCCGAGGGCTTTGAAGTGTATCGCCTGCTGGATCCGTACGGCCCGAATTATCCTTACAATGAACCCGGTGATTTCACCTTGGGTGCCAAGTGGGTCATCGATGCCAGCAACGCCAATGCAGTTACCTTCGACCGCACCTACCTCGGATTCAACTGGGGCTACGGCGAGTTCAACATCTGGCTGCTGGGCGGTGCCACGGGAACCATGACCAATAAGGTGATTACCTTCCCGGCAGAAAGCATCGCTTTCGACCTTCCGGATTACGGTACCTTCAAGGGTAACTCTGACGGTCTCCTTGCGATTGACCTGAATCTTTAATTCGCAATTGTTCTGATCAGGGTGCCCGGTGACGGGCGCCCTGATTTATCTTATCGACAACTATGAAACTACGCATCGTCCCTTTCGTCTTCCTATTACTGGCTTTATCCTGCTCCCGTGAGGCGGAGACCATTCAGAAAGAGCAGCCCGCAGCCATGGAGCAGCCCTCGCTCACATCCGGAACCACCCCCGGCGTCATCCGTGTCAAATTCAAGCATGAGCCTGAAGAAGGCGCCACGTTTACCTTGGGCAGTTACACCCTTACCCGGACGTTTCCTCCTGCAGGGAAGTGGGAGAAGCGTCACCGCGCCGCAGGTCTTCACCTGTGGTACGACGTCATTTTTGACGAGACCGTTCCGGTGACCAAGGCTGGGGAAGCGATTGCGTCCGCCTTCGAAGATATAGAAATCGTGGAGTATATCCCCGAGGCGAAGACCCGGGAGATGGCGTATCCCTTCAACGATCCCAGGCTCCCGGAGCAGTGGCACTATCAGAATCCCGGCGGTAAAGACCAGTGGGCAGAAGGCTGCGACGTAAACGCGTTCCGCGCCTGGACCATTGAAACCGGTAATCCGGAAGTGATTGTGGCTGTGAACGATATCGGCGTAGATTACATGCACGAAGACCTGCATGCCAATATGTGGGTGAACGAGGCAGAGCTTAACGGACTGCCGGGCGAAGATGACGACAATAATGGCTATGCCGACGATGTCTACGGATACAGTTTCATGACGACGGACGGCAAGGTGGCTATTGGCAAGATTGAGCCCGGCGACCATGGTACGCATGTGGCCGGCACGATTGCCGCCGTGAATAACAATGGAATCGGCGTGGGCGGCGTTGCCGGTGGAAACGGCACTCCCGGCAGCGGCGTACGCCTGATGGTAACCCAGACACTGGACGGGCGCAATGGTGCCCTGACTCCCGCATCCTTTGTGTATGCGGCAGACAATGGTGCCGTGCTGATTAACTGCAGCTGGGGTTTCACCAACAACGAGCAGGAAACGCCCAAGTCCTACGTAGAGGCTATCGACTACTTCAACACCTACGCCGGGCTGGACGAGAACGGCGTGCAGACAGGGCCTATGGCAGGTGGTCTTATTATCTTTGCCGCCGGCAATGACGGGCGCGAGATTGAGCATCCGGCCATGGATGACAATGTGTTTGCCGTGGCGGCCCTGAGTGCCAATTATGTCCGTTCCTACTTTACCAGTTTTGGCGAATGGGTGGACATCTGCGCCCCGGGCGGCGATGCCAACCGTAAGACTTACATCCTTTCCACCCTTCCGGATAACAAATATGGCAACATGCAGGGGTCGTCCATGGCTGCCCCGCATGTAACCGGTGTGGCCGCCCTCATCGTCTCCTACTACGGG
>DGHE01000183.1:7467-9508 GCA_002392525.1 Bacteroidales bacterium UBA3856
AAGAAAGCCCTTGAGGAGAATGGTTCCTATGCCACCCGTCTCGGCGCCGGCCTGGTGGACGCCTATGCCGCCCTTACCGCCGGAGATGACCAGGTACCGATGCCTGTCTCTGTCCTGAACGGAACGGCTAACGCCAATGCCATAAACCTGGAATGGACGGTTCCCGGCTCGGACGGGCTGAATCCTCCTTACAAGTTTACGATTTTCTATGGTCCTGCTACCCTGCAGGACCTGAATCCGGAACAGCTTCCCGAGGGTGTCCAGCAAATAGAGGTGCTCACCTACGGACGAAAAGCCGGAGAATCCATGTCACAGGTTTTCAACGGACTGGACTTTGATACGGACTATCATTTCCGCATCCGCAGCGAAAGCCTCACCGGCCTTGTCTCAGAGCTGTCCAAGGAAATAATCATCCGCACCGGGCACAACAATCCTCCGGTAATCACACCCCTAGACGGGACGACCGCTACGATTCGCTCCTTCGAAACCGGAACGCTACGTTTCCGTCTGGAAGATGCCGACGGACACACCCTCACTCCTGAGGTTACTCAAATCAAGGGACTGACTGTCACTCGCTCGGACGACGGGCTCCTGACGCTCTCGCTCAGCGGCTTGAGCAGCGGGCCGGGCCAGTTCGACGGAACCATCCGGGTGTCGGACGGCTATGTGACAGCGGAGCAGGGCTTTGCTTTCATCGTGCAGCCGAACACCGCACCGGTTGTTACCTCCGCCATAGCGGACCAGATATTCAACGGTTTGTCGGAAAGCCGTACCATCGACCTGGGAGAGTTTTTCTCGGATGCCGATGGGGAAACCCTCACTTATAAGGCAGAGTCTTCGACAGCAAGTATCATTGTAAAGACGTCGATAGAGGGGAGCAAACTCACCCTTGTTTCCAATTCCTTCGGCATGAACAGCATAACGGTTACCGCCACCGATGGAAGCGGGGCAAGCGCATCCCAGTCGTTCCGAGTACTGGTGCGCGATGGCAGCACCCCGGTGGAAGCCTATCCCAATCCGGTAAAGGACTACCTGAACATCCGGACAAGTGAGCTGGGAGCCGCTTCAGTAAAACTGATCAATTCCCTGGGCGGATCTGTATTCAACGCTCAGATTCAGACCTCTCCCTTCGACCCTGTGC
Source organism: Bacteroidales bacterium UBA3856 (assembly GCA_002392525.1). Next base: position 8,609 of record DGHE01000183.1, read on the forward strand.
CGATAGATTGCAGGAGCTTCCCGGCCGGGGTGTATACCCTTATGGTCACCTTTAATGGGGATACCGTTGTGAAAACTATCGTAAAACAATAAATCAGGAAAGCCATGAAAAAGTATTTGATTCCGCTTGTCTGCCTGGCCGTATCACTGCCCGCCCGGGCGCAAAGCCTTGGCTTTCTTCAGATAAGCTCAGACGCCGCAGTCTCCGGAATGGCCGGAGCCGGGGTGGCCCTTCATAGCAACGCTCCCATAGACAATAATATGGCCGATGCCGCTTTAGGTACCGAAACCCTCTCTGTGGGGGCAGGCTATACCCTCTGGCAGCCTGCGGTGGCCTCCGGATATGGCCTTATTGGCGTAAATGCCTCCTACCGGATTATTCCTAAACTCACGGTAGCCCTCTCTGTCAAGGACTTCGGCTCTCCTTCCTATGACATTGTCCAGGCCGACGGACGCGTCACGGACACGTTCAAGCCCATGGACCTTGCCATTGGTGCCGGCGCGGCATATCAGCTCATGGACGGCCTCTCGGTTGGAGTAGCGGCACAATTTATCCACTCGTCCCTCGGACCGGAAGCCAAGTCCTCTACCGTTGCCGTAAACTTGTCGGCCAAGTACCGTTCCGGAGGCTTGCAGGCTGGATTGGGGGTGAATAATATCGGCGGGAATATCAGCTACGGCGGTGACCCTTACGCCCTTCCCATGCTGGCGAAAGGCGGCGTGGCCTATACGGTTGCCGGCTTTACCGCCGCGCTGGAGGCCGGCTATGTATTCAAGGCCGGACTGATGGCTTCCCTGGGGCTGGAATATGGATTCAAAGATATGTTTTTTGTGCGCGGTGGTTACCACTACGGCAGTTCCCCGTATGTAATTCCCTCCCACGCCTCATTGGGCCTGGGGG
>DGHE01000159.1:0-7709 GCA_002392525.1 Bacteroidales bacterium UBA3856
ACGGGCTCGGCCGATGCAAAGTCAACGTCTCCGCAGAGCTTGCCGTTCTCGTCGCGGTTCATGCCGACGTCAATGATGACGGCGCCGGGTTTCACCATGTCACCGGTCACGAGTTTGGCCTTGCCTACGGCCACCACCAGGACGTCGGCGGTACGGCATACGGCGCCAAGGTCCGCGGTACGGGAGTGGGCGATGGTCACGGTGGCATGACGGTCCAGCAGCAGTTTGGCTACGGGTTTGCCCACAATGTTGGAACGGCCCACCACAACGGCGTTCTTGCCCTTGAGGTCTACGCCCACGCTGTCAATCAGGCGCATGATGCCGGCAGGGGTGCAGGGAACAATGCAGTCCTTGCCCAGCCACAGGCCGGCTACGTTTCCGGGATGGAAACCGTCCACGTCCTTCTCACGGGCGATGGTGTCAATCACCTTCTCCTCGTCGATGTGCTTGGGAAGCGGCAACTGCACCAGGATACCGTCTACCAGCGGGTCGTTGTTGAGGGCCACAATCTCCTCGAGCAGGGCAGCTTCGGAGATGTCGGCCGGTAGTTCCACCAGCTTGGACTCCATGCCGGTGTAGGCGGCGGCCTTCACTTTGTTGCGGACATATACCTGGCTGGCGGGGTTCTCACCCACGATGATGACCACCAGGCAGGGCTTGCGGCCGTACTTGGCCTCGAGGACGGGCACTTCGGCCTTTACCTCGTCCTTGACTACTTGACTTAATGCTTTTCCGTCAATAATCATATCTTCTCAAATGCTAAATGTGCAATGTCGTTTCTGTAAAAGAGGTTGTCGCAGGAGATTTTGCGAACCTCTGAGTACACTTTCTCACGGGCATCAGCGAGGTCCTTTCCGCTGCTTACGACCATGAGCACGCGGCCGCCGGAGGTGATCACCTGGCCCTCCTTGACGGCGGTTCCCATGTGGTACACCTGCGCATCCACCTGGTCCAGGCCGCCGATGGCAAAGCCCTTCTCATAGTGGCCGGGATAACCCTTTGAGGCCAGCACTACGCCCAGCGTGACACCGTCGGCCCAAACCGGGGATTCCAGTTTGCGTCCGGTGGCTACTCCTTCAAAGATGTCGTAGATGTCGCTCTCCAGGCGGGGCAGTACAACCTCCGTCTCGGGGTCTCCGAAGCGGGCGTTGAACTCGATGACCTTGATTCCCTGCGGGGTCTTCATGAGTCCGCCGTAGAGCACGCCGGAAAGGGGAAGGCCTTCGGAAACCATGGCCTGAGCCGCTTTGCAGAGGATTTCCTTGCGGGCAAACTCCTTGTCCTCCTCCGTGATGAAGGGAAGGCCGGTGTAGGCGCCCATGCCGCCCGTGTTGGGACCTTTGTCGCCGTCGAAGGCACGCTTGTGGTCCTGGGAAAGGGGCATCGGGTACACACGCTCTCCATCTACAAAGCAAAGGAAGGAGAACTCCGGTCCGGTGAGGAAGTCTTCCACCACCACTTTGCCCTGGCCGAAGGAATGGTCCAGGAGCATGTCGGAAAGGGCGGCCCGGGCTTCTTCCAGGTCCTGCGCGATGACGACGCCTTTGCCGGCGGCCAGGCCGTCGTATTTGAGTACGGCTGGGAAAGGACGGGCCGATACATAGGCGAGCGCCTCCTCATAGTCCGTGAAACTGCGGTAGCCGGCCGTGGGGATGCCGTACTTGTCCATGAGTTTCTTCGCAAACTCCTTGGAGCTCTCGATGGCGGTAGCGGCCTGCGTGTGGCCGAAGATCTTGAGTCCGGCGGCGCGGAAAGCATCCACGATACCGGCTGCCAGCGCTGCCTCGGGACCCACGACGGTAAGGTCTACCTGGTTCTCTATGGCAAAAGCTTTGAGACCTTCCACGTCGGTATCCTTGAGGTTCACGTTGAACGCCTGGCTTCCGATTCCGGCATTGCCGGGGGCGCAGTAGATTTTGCTCACCTGCGGGCTGCGGGAGAGAGCATCCACAATGGCATGCTCCCGTCCGCCGCCGCCGATAACCAGAACGGTTTTCCCAAGCAGGTCCTCCAGCTGGATTTCCTTACCCTGGACCGTCTTGTTCTGTGAAGGGAGAGGATAAACTAAACCCATATGATTAAACTATTTACCTTACTTTAAGTCCCTCCCCCAAGGGGAGGGGTTTCGGGTGGGGGTAATTAAACGAAGTTTTTCAAGCATTGATGCGCGCATCAATGCTTGAAGTGTCTTACGCCGGTGAAGAGCATGCAGATGCCCAGTTCGTCGGCCTTCTTGATGGCGTCCTCGTCACGGATGCTGCCGCCGGGCTGCACGATGGTGGTGACGCCGTACTTGGCGGCCAGGGCCACGGTGTCGTCGAAGGGCAGGAAGCCGTCGGAAGCCAGGACAAGACCTTCCGTGAAACCGGCGTTCTTGGCCTCTTCCAGGGCGATGAGGGCCGATCCTACGCGGTTGGTCTGACCGGCGCCGATGCCGATGGTGTGGTTGTCCTTCACCACGGCAATAGCGTTGGACTTGACGTGCTTCACGATCTTCCAGCCAAAATTGGCGTCGACGAGCTGAGCCTGGGTGGGCTCTGCCTTTGTGACGCACATCTCAGGAGAAACGGTCTCCACCTGGGTGTCCAGCTGCTGAGCCAGCAGGCCGCCGTTCACGCTGATGTACTGGGCGACGGGAGCGCCGGTGCGGGTCATGTCCACCTTCATCACGCGGAGGTTCTTCTTGGCCGACAGGATTTCGAGGGCCTCGGGAGTATAGTCGGGAGCAATCACAATTTCCAGGAAGATGGGCTTCATGCCCATGGCGACCTCGGCGGTGAGGGTGCGGTTCACACCCACGATACCACCGTAGATGCTCACCTTGTCGGCCTCATAAGCGGCCTGCCAGGCTTCCTCGATGGTCTTGCCCACGGCGGCGCCGCAGGGGTTCATGTGCTTGAGGGCTACGCAGAAAGGCTCCTCGAAGTCACGCAGCACGTTGAGGGCGGCGTTGGCGTCCTGAATATTGTTGTAGGAGAGTTCCTTGCCCTGGATCTGCTCGGCGAAGGCCAGGGAGAACGGGACGGGTTCCAGGGCGGCGTAGAAGTTGGCGCTCTGGTGCGGGTTCTCGCCGTAGCGGAGGCCCTGCTTGAGGTCGTACTCCAGGAAGAGTTTTTCATTGAGGCCGGCCGCCTTTCTCATATAGGTGGCGATGCAGGCATCGTACTCGGCCGTGTGGGTATAGGCCTTGGCAGAGAGCTTCAGGCGGGTCTCGTCGGAAGTCTTACCGTTAGCCTTGAGCTCTTCCAGGACGGTATCGTAGTCGGCAGGGTCGCACACGATGGTCACGTCCTTCCAGTTCTTGGCGGCGCTGCGCACCATGGACGGACCGCCGATGTCGATGTTCTCGATGGCATCGGCCAGGGTGACACCCTCCTTGGCAATGGTCTGCTTGAAGGGATAGAGGTTTACGCACACGAGCTCGATGGTCTCGATGCCGTTCTCCTTCAGGGTCTGCATGTGTGCGGGGACGTCGCGGCGGGCCAGGATGCCGCCGTGTACCTTCGGGTGAAGGGTCTTGACACGTCCGTCGCAGATTTCCGGGAATCCGGTCACTTCGCTGATGCCGATGGTCTTCACGCCCTCGGATTCCAGCAGTTTCTGGGTACCGCCCGTGGCGATGATTTCCCAGCCAAGGTCTACAAGGCCCTTCACGAAGGGCACCAGACCGTTTTTGTCGCTTACACTAACTAACGCTCTCATAACAGTTGTTTTATGGTTTGTACATATAATTCATGTTCGATAGGCTGGCCGATGCGGCGCACCTCTTCGGGGTCGGAACCTTCATAGGGGAAGGCGCGCTGGGCGATGATCTTTCCTCCGTCCAGTTCGGCGCTCACCCAGTGGATGGTGAAGCCGTACACCTTGACGCCGTAGGCCACGGCTTCCTCGATGGCGTGCGCTCCCTTGAAGGAAGGCAGCAGGGCGGGGTGGGTGTTGATGATACGGCCTTCGTAGGCGCTGAGGAGGGTTTCTCCCACAATGCGCATATAGCCGGCCAGGCACACGAGGTCTACCTCCAGGGCATCCAGCCTTTTTACGATTTCCGCCTCATAGGCGGCCTTGTCGGAGTATTCCTTCGGGTTAAAGACGAAGGCCGGCACGCCGAACTCGCGGGCCCGCTGAAGGACCGGAGCCCCCGGCTTGTCGCACACCAGCAGCACCACCCGCGCATCCAGTTCCTTCCGGGCGCAGGCTGCGGCGATGGCGGTGAAATTGGTGCCGGTTCCGCTGGCAAAAATGGCGAGATTCTTCACTTCGTTCAGAATGACATTACTGAAGGATGATGTTGACGCCTTCCTTGTCGGTGACCTTGCCGATGACAGTGGCCTTCTCTCCGTGGGACTCCAGGATGGCGATGGCTTTGGCGGCATCGGCCTCATCCATGACGGCAATCATGCCTACGCCCATGTTGAAGATGTTGAACATCTCGCGGTGAGGAACGTTGCCCCATTTCTCCAGCATCCGGAAGACCGGAAGGATTTCCCAGGTGCCTTCGTGGATTTCCAGGCCCTGGCCGGGCTGCAACACGCGGGGAATGTTCTCATCGAAGCCGCCGCCGGTAATGTGGGCCACTCCGTGAACATCGCACTGGGCAATCACATCCAGCATCTGCTTTACATAAATCTTGGTAGGGGTGAGGAGCACCTCTCCCAGCTTGCGTCCGCCGAATTCGGGAATCTCGTCGGTGTACTTGAGACCGGCATCGGCCACAATCTTTCTCACCAGCGAGAAGCCGTTGGAGTGGACGCCGCTGGAGGCGACGGCAACGAGCACGTCTCCCACCTTTACCTTGGAGCCGTCGATGAGCTTGGATTTTTCCACCACGCCCGTGGTGTAGCCGGCGATGTCATACTCGCCGTCCTCGTACATGCCGGGCATCTCCGCGGTCTCGCCGCCCACCAGCGCGCAGCCGGCCTGGCGGCAACCTTCGGCCACACCCGCTACGATGGCTTCCACCTTGGCGGGAATGTTGTGCCCCAGGGCTACATAGTCCAGGAAAAAGAGGGGTTCGGCGCCCTGGGCCAGGACGTCGTTCACGCACATGGCCACAGCATCGATACCAATGGTGTCATGCTTGTCCATGGCAAAGGCAATCTTGAGTTTGGTGCCCACGCCGTCAGTGCCGCTCACAAGGACCGGCTCCTTTATGTTAAGGGCCGACAGGTCGAACATGCCGCCAAACGAGCCGATGTTGCCCATGGAGCCCTTGCGGGAGGTGGATGCCACGTGCTGCTTGATGCGCCGCACTACTTCATATCCGGCTTCCAGGTTTACGCCGGACTGCTGATAAGATTTTGCCATATTTTATTCTTCGGTATTGGATTCGTCATAAAGGAGGGTGGGATATTCGCCCGTAAAGCAGGCCTGGCAGGGGTCGGCGCAGCCAAAGCAGGAGTCGCGGGTGCTCTCGGGGCTCAGGTAGCCAAGAGAGTCGGCGCCGATGGCTTCGCAGGCTTCCTCCAGCGTACGGTGGGAGCACAGCAGCTCCTCGGGGGTGGAGGTGTCTACGCCGTAGTGGCAGGTGTACTTCATCATGGGGCTGGCGATGCGCACGTGCACCTCGGTGGCGCCGGCTTCGCGGAGCAGCTTCACAATCTTGAGGGAAGTGGTGCCGCGCACGATGGAGTCGTCCACCAGCACGATGCGTTTGCCGCTTACGATGCTCTGCACGGGGGAGAGCTTCATCTTTACGCCCAGTTCGCGCATGGACTGTACGGGCTGGATAAAGGTTCGGCCCACATATTTGTGCTTCACAAGGCCCATTTCGTAGGGAATGCCGCTTTCCTCGGCATAGCCCATGGCCGCGCTCAGGCTGGATTCCGGCACGCCCACCACGATATCGGCCTCTACGGGGCACTCGCGGTAGAGCCGGCGGCCGGCCTCCTTGCGGTAGGCGTGTACGTTGCAACCGTCAATGTCGCTGTCGGGGCGCGCGAAGTAGATGTACTCCATTGCGCACATGCGGTGGCGGCTGAAGCGGGAGAAAAGGGTGCTTCGGATGCCGTGGCTGTCCAGGGAGACAATCTCGCCGGGCTTTACGTCGCGCAGGAACTCGGCTCCCATGATGTTGAAGGCGCAGGATTCGCTGGCTACCACATAGCCGTCTCCCAGCTTGCCCAGGCACAGGGGCTTGATGCCGTGCTTGTCACGGGCGGCATAAATGCGGTTGGGTGTCATGATGACAAAGGCGAATCCGCCTTCCATCATGTTGAGGGCCTTGACAATGTTCACAATACGGTCTTCGCCGGCGTTCTTCTTGATCAGGTGGGCCAGGACCTCGCTGTCGGTACCGGTCTGGAAGATGGTGCCGCGTTTTTCGAGGTAGGTGGCCAGCTGGCGGGAGTTGACCACGTTACCGTCGGCCGCCACGGCGAAGTCTCCGCTGAAGTGATGGAAGAAAAGGGGCTCCACGTTGTCCAGACCGCCCTTGGAGGCGTTGGCATATTTGACGCTGCCAATGCCCAGGCTGCCCTTGAGCGTTTTGACTTCACCGTTGGTGAAGATTTCGCTCAGAAGACCCAGGCCCCTGTAACGGTAGTATGCTCCGTCTTCCCCGAAGGTGGCAATGCCGCCGCCTTCCTGTCCGCGGTGCTGAAGGTTGTGAAGGCCGTAATAGATATGGGCTGCGGCGTCTTTGACGCCATATACAGCAAGAACTCCCATCGCTTATAAGGTTTCTAATTTGTCAAGTACTTTGGAATAGGCGGGAATGACTTCCCCGAGGTCCAGGCGGAAGCGGTCCTTGTCCAGGCGCTCGCCGGTAGCCTCGTCCCACATGCGGCAGGTGTCGGGGCTAATCTCGTCGGAGATGATGATTTCGCCGGTGTCGGAGGCGCGGCCAAACTCGAACTTGGCGTCCACGAGCTCGATGCCCACTTTGTGCAGGAGCTCCTTCAGAAGCTCTGCCGAGCGCTTGGCCATGGAGAACATCTTCTCCAGTTCCTCGTAGGTGGCAAGGCCCAGGGCGACGGCCTGGTCGCTGTTCACCAGCGGATCTCCCAGCTCGTCGTTGTTGTAGCAAAGGTCCGTGATGGTGTTGGCGGGTTTGAAGCCGTCTTCCACACCCAGTTTGGCAGCCAGGGTCCCGGCCATGCGGTAGTGCACGGAGACCTCCAGGGGGATGAGCTCAATCTTGCGGCACAGCTGCTCGCGCTCGTCCAGGAGCTCGATGAAGTGCGTGGGGATTCCGCAGCTGTTGAGGTAGCCGAGGAGGAAAGCCGAAATCTTGTTGCTGAAGATTCCCTTCCGGCGCAGCCGGGCGCGTTTGACGTTGTTGTACGCCACCGTTACGTCGGTGTAATGGAAGATCACCTGGTGGGGATTGTCGGTGGCGAACACCTTTTTCTCGTTTCCTTCGAAGATAAGTTCGTTTTTCATCGGTCTTTTCTGAAATAGTGGACGGCGTTGTCGAACAGGGGCTGCCGGCAGTTGCCGCTGATGTTTTTAAACAGGTTGTCTTCGTAGCGTTCGCTGTGTCCCATCTTGCCGAGGATGTGGCCGTCGGGGCTCAGGACGCCTTCAATGTCATAGTAGGAGCCGTTGGGGTTGTCCAGGTAGCGGAAGGCCACCTGCCCCTTGGCAAAGAGTTCTTTCGCGAGCTCCTCGTTCACCACGAACTTGCCTTCGCCGTGGCTGAAGGCAATGCTGAACTCGTCTCCTTCCTGCATTCCGGCGAGCCAGGGGGAATTCAGGGAGGCTACCTGCGT
>DGHE01000159.1:7887-9537 GCA_002392525.1 Bacteroidales bacterium UBA3856
GTTGCAGATGCCCAGGATGAGGCCGCCGCGCTCCTGGAGCCCGGCGATGGCCTTGCTGACCTTCTCGTTGCAGATGACGCTGGCGATGAACTTGCCGCTGCCGTCGGGCTCGTCTCCGGAGGAGAAGCCGCCGCAGAAGGCCAGGATATGGGATTCGCCAATGCGCCGGGAGAGCTCGTCAATGGAACGCAGCACGTCTTCTCCGGTGAGGTTGCGGAATACGAAGGGACGTACCTCGGCGCCGGCCTTGCGGAAGGCCTTGGCAGTGTCGTAGTCGCAGTTGCTGCCCGGGAAGATGGGGAGGCACACGACGGGATGCTCCACGGGGGCGCCGGGATATACCAGGTTGGCTTTGTCAAAAGCCTCGGGCTTCACAGCGGGAACGGGCTCGTCGAAGGCGGGCTTCACCCGGGGCGGGTAGTTTCCGCAGTATCGGCCTTCATAAGCCTCTTCCAGTTTCTTGAGCGGAAGGGTGGTGCCGTTGATGGTGATGCCATCGGCCGTCACTTCTCCCAGAAGCTGCGCGCCTTCGAGGGCCTCGGTGGCTTCCATGACCACGGAGCCGTAGCTGAGGGAGAAGAGCTCTTCCTCGGGGAAGCGGACGTTGACGCCGAGGGCGTTGCCCATGGACATCTTCACGAGGGCCTCGGCCACGCCGCCGTAGCTGAGGGACCAGGCCGATACCACCTTGCCGGCCTTGATCTGGCTTCGCAGCCAGTTCCAGCCTGCCTTGAGCTTGTCGGTGTCGGGCATGAAATCGGCCTTCGGGGTGTGCCTGAGGAGATAAATCCTGTTGCCGGCTTTCTTGAATTCCGGGGAAATGACCTCACGGGCGTCCACGGTGGTGATGCCGAAGGCCACCAGGGTAGGCGGCACGTGGATGTGCTCGAAGGTGCCGCTCATGGAATCCTTTCCGCCGATGGACGGAAGTCCCAGGGCCTCCTGCATCTTCACGGTGCCGAGGAGGGCGGCGAGGGGCTTGCCCCAGGTGTGGGGATCCTGCGTCATTCTCTCGAAGTACTCCTGGTAGGAAAAGCGCATGCCGCTCCAGTCGGCGCCCGATGCAGCCACCTTGGTGCAGGCTTCCACCACCGCATAGGCGGCGCTGTGATAGGGGCTCCAGAGGGCAAGGTCGGGGTTGTAGCCGAAGGCCATGACGCTGGCGGTGTTGGTGTAGCCGTCTACGGGAAGCTTCTGCACGGAGACCTGCGTCTCGGTGGCCTGGCGTTTCCCGCCGTAGGGCATGAGGACGGTGGACCGGCCGATGGTGGAGTCGAACATTTCCACCAGGCCCTTCTGGGAAGCGACGTTGGCGCTGCCCATCACCTTCTCCATCTTTTCCTGGAGGGAGGCGCCTTCCACCTTTTTCTCGAAGGGATTGCAGTTTTCCACTGCGCCGATGGTGGCGCTGGCGAAGTGCTGCGCGCCGGCGCTGTCGATGAACTCGCGGGAAAGGTCGCATACTTTCTCTCCGTGGTGGAACATGCGCATGCGGCCCGTGCCGGTGACATCGGCCACGTGCGTTACTTCTATATTGTCCAGGGCGCAGAGCTCCTGGAATTTTTCCTTGTCTGCGGCTTCCACCACGACGGCCATGCGCTCCTGGGATTCGCTGATGGCGAGTTCCGTGGCGTTGAGGCCGGCATATTT
>DGHE01000112.1 GCA_002392525.1 Bacteroidales bacterium UBA3856
GACATCATCATCGCCGTTCCGCTGGTGATGGAGAAAGTGTACAAGAGCAAACTCAAGCCCCTCCTCGATAAAACCCATATCTACCGCCGCATTCCCATCCTGGGTCCCACCATCGAAAAACGCTTCTGCACGGAGCTCACCAACGCCTTCGGCGGCAAGTTCGAGGAAGTGATCCTGGGCGGTGCCGCGTTCAACCCGGAAGTGGAGAAGTTCCTCAACAAGATTGGCTTCCACTATACGGTTGGCTACGGCATGACTGAGTGCGGCCCCATCATCGGCTATGCCCACTGGAACAAGGTGAAAGTGGGATCGGCCGGCCGCGCCGCCATGAACATGGAAATCCGCATTGATTCTGCAGACCCCCGCAATGTGCCCGGAGAGGTGCAGGTGAAGGGTCCCAACGTGTGCCTGGGCTATTACAAGAACGAAGAAGCCACCCGGTCTTCTTTCACCGAGGACGGCTGGTTCCGCACCGGTGACATGGGTGTCCTCGACGAGGACGGGTACCTGTTCCTGCGCGGCCGCTCCAAGTGCATGGTGCTGGGCCCCTCCGGCCAGAACATCTACCCCGAGGAAGTGGAAGCTACCATCAACAACTTCAACTACGTGGTAGATTCCCTGGTCATCGAGGACGACGGCGGCCTCACCGCCCTCATCTACCCCGACTGGCACCAGGGAGAGCTGGACGGCTTCACCCGCGAGGACTTCAAGAAGCGCATCACGGGCATGCTGCCCGCCATCAATGACGAACTTCCCAAGTACGCCCAGGTGAAGAAGATCGAGCTCATGCCCGAGGACTTCGAGCGCACTCCCAAGAAGAGCATCAAACGTTATCTGTATCAGAGAAACTAATGGAAAAATTCGACCACAGCTACCTGGAAATGGCCGATGTGTGGGCCCGCAACTCCTACTGCAAACGCAGGAAGGTGGGCGCCCTCCTCGTAAAGGACCGCACCATCATCAGTGACGGTTATAACGGAACGCCGTCCGGCTTCGAGAACATTTGCGAAGACGAGAACGGCGTCACCAAACCCTATGTGCTGCATGCCGAGGCCAACGCCATTACCAAGGTGGCCAAGAGCGGCAACAGCAGCGAGGGCGCCACGCTCTATGTGACGGCGTCGCCCTGCGCCGAGTGCGCCAAGCTCATCATCCAGGCTGGGATCAAGCGTGTGGTTTACCGGGACGCTTACCGCCTTACCGACGGAATCGACCTCCTTAAGCGGGCTGGTATCGAAGTGGAACAAATCCAATAACTGAATCATGTCAGGAAAGACAAGACAAATCATTCAGGTAGTACTGGGCGTCGTTATCGGCGCCCTTATTACCTTATCGGTGGTCCGTTACCGGGACGCAAAGCACCTGATTGATACCCGTTACTCAGATTGGCGCAAGCTCAACCTGGTGCTGGACATGGTGGAGAAGAATTATGTGGACACCCTCAACCGCGAGGGTATGACCGACGCTGCCATTGTGGCGGCGCTCTCCAAGCTGGATCCGCACTCGGTGTATCTGCCGCCCCAGGAGCTGGAGGCTTCGCAGGAGGAGCTCGCCGGTAACTTCGACGGCATTGGCATCCAGTTTAACGTGCCCAACGACACCGCCATTGTGCTGGAGGTCATCCCCGGCGGCCCCTCGGAGAAAGTGGGCCTCATGCCCGGAGACCGTCTCCTCAAGGTGGACGACAAAGTAATTGCCGGCGTAAAGTTCCCCCAGGACAGCATGGTGCGCCGCATCAAGGGCCCCTCCGGTACCAAAGTAACGGTGACCGTAAAGCGCGAGGGGGAAATCATCCCCTTCGGAATTGTGCGCGGGAAAATTCCCATGCACAGCGTGGATGCCGCCTTCATGCTGCAGGATTCCATCGGCTATCTTCGTCTTGCCAAGTTCTCCCGCACCACCTTCCGGGAGTGCCACGAGGCCGCCCTCAAACTGAAGGAGGAAGGTATGAAGCACCTTATCTTTGACGTCCGGGACAATTCCGGCGGCTACATGGACCAGGCGCTCCTCCTCTCCAACGATTTCCTCGACAAGGGAGACACCATCGTGTATATCGAGGGCCTGCACCGGGCGAAGGAAGTTTATCGGGCCGATGGCAGGGGAGACCTTCAGGAGATGGGCCTCACCGTCCTGATCAGCGAGAATTCGGCATCGGCCAGCGAAATCTTCGCCGGCGCCATCCAGGACAATGACCGTGGCAGGGTAGTGGGCCGACGCTCCTTCGGAAAGGGCCTGGTGCAGGAACCGTTCTTCTTCAGCGACAATTCCGGCGTCCGTCTCACGGTGGCGCGGTACTACACGCCCAGCGGCCGGTGCATCCAGAAACCCTATGACGGATCGCGCGACTATGCCTATGATATATATTATAGGTATGCCGATGGAGAGGTGTTCAGCGCCGACAGCGTAAAGCTCGATACCACCGATGTGCACCATACGCGCAGCGGGCGCCTGGTTTACGGTGGCGGCGGCATCATGCCTGATGTGTTCGTGCCCATGGACACCACCCGCGCCTCCGACTTCTACATCGCCTGCAACAAGAAGGCTACCCAGATGCGTTTTGCATCGGCCATCTTTGATAAATATTCCCGCCGCCTGCAGGCTATTGACAACTTCCGCGATATGGATATTTTCCTGAATAATATTAATTTGAAAGTCGAGTTTTCGCAGTATGCAAAAACTGTGGATAATATTCATTGCACGGAGGCGGAATGGGATGAGAGCGAACCGTACCTTCTGCCGCAGCTTAAAGCATTGATTTCCAGGTATTCTAAACTGGGAGAAAATGCCTTCTACAAGTACTATCTTCCGGTGGACTATACAGTGGAAAATGCAGTTAAATTGATAAATAATCCATATTAACTGTAACTTTTTAAAAAATAATTCTTATCTTTACCGCTCAAAGCACGTGCTTTGGGCGGTTAGTTTATGTGCGTGGGCTTACAGTTTGTAAGAATAGCGCTATTCTAACTTAGAAAACGAAAGAGAGAGTAAGTGTATCAAAATAATCCTATTATGAAAATCGAAAAAGTTGCAGTTGCTGCAATGACGGTACTTTGCGCCGTTTCGCTCGTGACTTCCTGCAAAAAGGTGAAGGAACAGGAGAAACCCGTCAAAGTGGTTGAGACCAATTTCACTGTCGGCCTCAACTCCGTTCAGGCAGAGTACGCAGAGGTCGTGGTGCGCCACACCGGTGCTGCGGATGTTACCTGGTTTGGTTTCGTAACGGAAGACGTTACCGGTCCCGAACAGGATCTTATCAGCGCCCAACTTGCCCAGTTGGACAAGAAGGCCCTTCACGTGGGTAATTCCCAGACAGTGGCCATTTCCAATCTGAAAGAGTACGAGAGCTACCGTTATATCGCCTTCCCCGTCAACGAGGCCGGCGAGACCTTCGGAAAAAGCGGCAGCATCACCTTCAGCACTTCCCCCAAGTTTGACGTGGCGTTTGCTGCGGAAGCTACCGATGTACAGTGCCATCAGGCTACTTTCTCTGTGAGCCATGAGGGTAATCCCATCCTTACCTACA
>DGHE01000028.1:0-2356 GCA_002392525.1 Bacteroidales bacterium UBA3856
AGCATGGGCTCGATTTCCCGGTAGAAGCAGAAGGTGCGGCAGGGCCCGATCTCGCGGGCGTAGTCCACGCTCTCATCCCAGTGTGCGGTCTGTACTCCCAGGACGGGGGAGTTAAAGTCCACCGTACTTTGGGCCGATGGTGCATCGGCCGGTTCCATCCGCACCCAGGAGCCCGTTTTCTCGTCGCGGACCTCCAGCGTGTAGGGAAGTGTGATATATTTCCGCTCTACGCCCTGGTCTTCAAGACCGTCGGGAAGGAAGGCTTCCAGATAAAGGCGGGCGCTTCCGTCCAGGATGGGAACTTCCTGATTGTCCAGCTCGATGATGGCGTTGTCCACCCCCAGGCCGGTGAGCACGCTCATGATGTGCTCGATGGTGACGGCCGTAGCCTCACCGCGGGCGATGGTGGTGCTGCGGGTGGTGGTGGTGACGTTCTCTGCGAGGGCTTCGATCTCGGGGCTGCCCGGGAGGTCCGTGCGGCGGAACCGGATGCCGGTTCCGGCCGCGGCGGGCATCACCTTCATGTGCGAGAAGGTGCCCGTATGCAATCCTTTGCCCTCGAAAGAGTAGACTTTCTTTAAAGTATGTTGGTTTTTCGCCATTCGGAAAATTATTCTTCGGCCGCACGCTTGAACAGGGCGTAGGCCTTCATATACAGTTTGGCATCGATGACGGGGGAGCCCAGGAGCACCTGCCCGCCCTTGCGGATGTTGCCGATGACGCCGCCCTGTGCCAGGATGGTGGTGTGGTCGGCAATCTTGAGGTGACCGGCGATGCCCACCTGGCCCGCGAAGATGCAGTACTTGCCCACTTCGGTGGAACCGGCGATGCCCGTCTGGGCAGCCATGGCGGTATGGTCTCCGATGACCACGTTGTGCGCAATCATGCAGAGGTTGTCAATGCGCACGCCGTTGCCGATGATGGTAGACTCCATCTGGGCGCGGTCCACGGTAGTATTGGCGCCAATCTCGACGTCGTTGCCGATGATCACGTTCCCGAGGTGCTCGATCTTTTCCCAGGAGCCGTCCTTGCGCGGAGCGTTGCCAAAGCCATCGGCCCCGATCACTACTCCGCTGTGGAGGATGACATTGTCGCCGATGACCATGCCGGGGTAGATGCGCACGCCGGGATAGAAGGTGCAGTTCCTGCCAATCTTGCAGTTGTCGCCGATGTACACGTGCTCGCGGATGACGGTGCCGTCTCCCACGGTGGTGTGCCGGCCCACATAGGCGAAGTCTCCCACGTAGACTTTCTTCCCGAACTTCGTGCTCCAGAAATACCTGGCCCGAAGGCTCCGGTGGCACTTCTTGGTCTTCTTCTGGTCTCCTACGTATTTGAGAAGGTCTGCAATGGAGGAATAGGCGTTGTCTACCCGCACCAGGGTGGCCTTTACGGGCTTCTTGGGCTCAAAAGTCTTGTCCACGATGAGGATGGATGCCTCGCTGGTGTATACGTACTCTTCGTACTTGGGGTTGGCAAAGAAGCTGAGGGTTCCGGGCTTGCCATGCTCAATCTTGGCAAACTGGGTTGCCACGGCGTTCTCGTCACCTTCTACGGTGCCTTTCAGCAACTGTGCAAGGAATTTGGCAGTAAGTTCCATAGTCTTAGATTAAGGGCTCGGCGGTCATGGCGGCGGGCTGCGGGATGCCCATCAGCTTGAGGATGGTGGGAGCCACATTGCAGAGGGCGCCGTCCTTGACGGTCTTCACCTCATCTCCGGCGTTGATCACGACAAACTGTACGGTGTTGAGGGAGTGGGCGGTGTTGGGGGTGCCGTCGGCGTTCACGGCGAAGTCTGCGTTGCCGTGGTCGGCGGTCAGGAGCACCACGTAATCTTTCGCGATGGCTTCTTTCACCACTTCACCTACCAGCCGGTCCACGCAGGTGACGGCCTGGGTGATGGAGGTGTAGATGCCGGTGTGACCAACCATGTCTCCGTTGGCGAAGTTGAGGATGATCATGTCCTGCTTGCCGCCGCGGATTTCGGCGATGAGTTTTTCTGCTACCTCGGGGGCGCTCATCTGGGGAAGGAGGTCGTAGGTGGGAACCTTGGGGCTGTTCACCAGGATGCGGTCCTCGTTCTCGAACACGGTCTCACGGCCGCCGTTGAAGAAGAAGGTGACGTGGGCGTATTTCTCGGTCTCGGCAATGCGCAGCTGGTGTTTGCCGGCCTTGGAGACGGTCTCTCCCAGGGTGTCCTGCACCAGCTCTTTGTCAAAGAGGATGTGCACGCCCTTGAAGGAAGCGTCGTAGGGGGTGAGGCAGCAGTAGTAGAGGGGCAGGGTGTGCATGCCTTCCTCGGGCATGTCCTGCTGGGTGAGGACGGAAGTGAGCTCGCGGGCGCGGTCGTTGCGGA
>DGHE01000028.1:2425-2633 GCA_002392525.1 Bacteroidales bacterium UBA3856
AGAAGATGATGGCATCTCCTTCCTCGATGGTGGCTACGGGCTTGCCGTTCTCGGTGACGACGATGGGTTTGATGAATTCGTCGGTGACGTCGGCGTCGTAGCTGGCCTGGATACCGGCCTGGGCGCTCTCGAAGGCGGCGCCTTTGCCCTCAATGAGGAGGTCGTAGGCTTCCTTTACGCGGTTCCAGCGCTTGTCGCGGTCCATGGC
>DGHE01000167.1:0-833 GCA_002392525.1 Bacteroidales bacterium UBA3856
TCATATCCACGGGGAACTGGTCCCACAGCTTGCCGTCCACGATTTCCCGGCAGGCAGCCATGATGGCTTCACCGATTTCCTTCGGGAGTACGCCCAGCTCGGTGTTGGCAGCCGCTGCGGCCATCTTCACATAAGCCATGGCAATGATGTACTCCGGATAGTCGTACATGTGCGTGGTGGAAATCTTGTAATTGTTGATGGCCCGCTGGGTTTGTACGCCGTAGTAGGCATCGGCAGGAACCTGAAGTTCTCCAATAAGGTCGCTCTCGACCCTGAATTTTTGTTCTGACATAGTTACAAGTTAATGGAAATTGTGTTATCCACAAAGTTATCAATTATAAACGTCATTTCCAACAGGACAGTCCTACGGCGTAGCCTCCGAACAAAGCCCGCAGGGCTTTTTCCAGCCCCTCCCCCGAGGGGAGGGGTTTGGGGTGGGGTAACGTAAGGAAGCGGGCAGCTCCGCTGCCCTGCAGTTCAACAAAAAAGCCCCTTTTTGAAGGGGCCTTTTGCAGTTGAACTGCAGCGATTCGAACGCTGACTGAGGGAACCAAAATCCCTAGTGCTACCATTACACCACAGTTCAATACCGGGCTGCAAAGATACGATTATTTTTTAATCAGAACAAGGTGGGATGATTTTCTTCCAGTTCTGAGAGAATCTTGGACATGATGGCCTCGCGGAACAGGGCGCTTTTGGCGTGTACCTTGAAGCGGGTGCAGTACTCGTTGATGGCCGCAAGCTCGCTGTCGTTGAAATACAGCACATGGCGGTTCTTTCTTAGAAGGAGCGCTTTCTGCTTTTCCAGGTAGGCAGGGTCTACCCCGGGAATG
>DGHE01000167.1:938-8180 GCA_002392525.1 Bacteroidales bacterium UBA3856
GCCTTTGCGGTCTGTCTGCAACACAAACGGCATGCTGGAAAGATCAAAGGTGTCCAGCATGAGGCGGGCTTCCTCCGGATAATCAGTGAAAAGGGCATCCATGTCCACAACCAGCACCTGGGCGCGGCGGTTATTCTTTACAAGTGCATCTACAGCTTCCAGGGTTTCGCGGCAGTACGGGCAGTCGCCCGTGTAGAAGAGAATGTAGGTGGGATTTCCCTTGAGCCGGGGCAGGGAGAACACGCCCTCCTTCGCACCTTTCCGGAAAAGGCAGGGCTTGCGGCGCAGCGTGCCGTGTACGGCAAGGTCAGGAACTACCGAACCGGCCGGTGTGCGGGTGGTGAGGTCTTCGAGCATTTCTCCCAGTGAAACTACCTGTGCCTTGTCTTCGTCCGTGTTCCATACCTCCGGAAGCGCCTTGATGTATCTGTCAATGAAAGGTTTGCAGGCGTCCTTGTAAACCTCCTCCTTTCGGGAGGAAAGATAGTAAAGAAAGTCTCCGGCAATCTGTTTGAAGGAATCCTGGTCTCCCTCCCCGAAGGTGCGGGCCGCCAGGTAATCGGCTACGTCCAGGATGTGGGAAACCTTCAGGGTATCTCCGTAGGCGCTGAAAAGTTGGCGGTAGCGCTCCATCTGAAGCGTTTCTCCGTAGAGGTACTTTCCCTTGGAGTACTGCTGGTTCAGGAGAATCCGAAGGGCAGGGGTGTCCAGTCCGCGGCCCAGGATTTTGCCGGCGGGGGATACAAGGAACAGCCCCGGGGTTTTGAGAATGCCGTATTTTCGCTGCCAGTCGGAGCTGAGCGAAGGGTCCCACAGGTGGGTAACGCCTTCAAAGCCTTCGCGCCAGGTTTTCCAGGCATCGGCATCCTGCCCCGTATAAATGGCATAGATATCCAGCGGATATTCGGCCTCTTCCACCAGCCTTTTCAGGCGGGCGGTCTCCAACTTGCAGGTAGAGCAGCCGGTATCGTAGAAGTACAGCACGCTGTATCCGCTGGCCGCCGGGGCATTCACGGTGCTTCCATCCGGGGCGAACAGGGTGAGGACGGGAGCATCGGCCCCGATGAGCGAAGAACGGTTAAATTCCGCGAAAATGCGCGCGTTCATCAAGTCTTCCTCCGTCTTCATGGCTACGGCGCCGGAGAGGAACCATTTGTCTGCGATGTGCACGGCCACGGCGTCGTCTCCCATGATCTGGGAACGCAGGTAATGGTCGTAAATCTTGATGGCGACGTACTGGCGCACCAGTGAATCTGTGCACGACTCAATGAGATAGTCGCACTCGGCATTTTGCACCGCGACATTTTCTCCGGCCAGCGCCGTGAAGTATTCTTCCAGCTTTGCGCCCAGTTCGGGATAGGGCTCCTGGGCATGCAGGCTCCAGGAAACGGCGCACAGAAGTGCGGCTGTAATCCATTTTCTCATAATTCTACGCCTTCAGGAATAAACGCCGAGTAGTCCCCTCCGTGCTTGAGGATATCGCGTACGGCCGATGACGAAATGTGCGCGAATTCCTGTGCGGTAGGGATGATGATGGTCTCGATTTCGGGGGCCAGCCTGCGGTTGGCGTCGGAGATGGAACGCTCGGTCTCGAAATCGATCATGTTACGCACGCCACGCACGATGTGACGGATGCCCAGCTGCCGGCATGTGTCGATGGTGAGGTTGTCGTACTGGATAATGCGCACGCCGTCCATGCCGTTCGTGGCCTGCTGGATGATGCTCACACGCTTGTCCATGTCAAAGAAACCGCGTTTGTCCTGGTTGATGCCCACCGCGACCACCACTTCATCGAACATGGTGAGGGCGCGTCTGAGGATATTCAGATGCCCGGCCGTGAAAGGGTCGAAGGACCCCGGAAAGAGCGCAATACGTTTCATAGTTGCCAGTTGATGGGAGTTTTGCCCTCGGCGGCGAGGAGCTGGTTGGTCTTCGAAAAATGACGGCAGCCGAAGAAGGCCCCGCCCGCGAGGGGGGAGGGGTGGGCGGCCATGAGCACATGATGCCGGGACGTGTCAATGAGAGATGCCTTGGCCTTGGCAAAATTGCCCCAGAGGAGGAAGACGATGCCGCTGCCATGGTCTGACAGGTAGCGGATGACGGCATCGGTGAATTCCTGCCAGCCGATGTCACGGTGCGAGGCTGCTCTCCCGGCTTCCACCGTGAGGAAGCTGTTGAGCAGGAGAACACCCTGACGGGCCCATCCCTCCAGGTTGGGACAGCTGCTCATGCGGATGCCCAGGTCGGATTCTATCTCCTTGTATATATTACGGAGAGAGGGCGGCATGCGCACGCCGTCGGGGACCGAGAATGACAGCCCCATGGCTTCTCCGGGATTGTGGTAGGGGTCCTGCCCCAGAATGACCACTTTCACCTGGTCCACGGGCGTGAGCTCGAAGGCACGGAAAATAAGGCTGCCGGGAGGGTATATGACCTTTCCGGCTGCCTTTTCCTGATGCAGAAAGCGCACCAGCTGCTCAAAGTAAGGTTTCCCGAACTCCGGTGCCAGTGCGTCTTTCCAGGATGGTTCAATCTTGACGTCCATTGCCTAAAAGACGAAGTCGATCACGTCTGCGATCGTTTTCACATAGACAAAGATAAGACCTTTTATGTAAATATCCTTGATATCCTCCACATCTTTTCGGTTTTCCTCGGAAATGACGATGGTGTTCACGCCTGCACGTTTGGCCGCCAGGATCTTCTCCTTGATGCCGCCAACGGGCAGTACACGGCCGCGCAGGGTCATTTCTCCGGTCATGGCCACGCTGCTCTTGGGAGCCTGTCCGCGCAGGGCGCTTACCATGGCGGTGACCATGGTGATGCCGGCCGAAGGACCGTCCTTGGGCACGGCACCTTCGGGCACGTGGATGTGGATGTCTTTCTTCATGAAGGCCTCGGAGTCCATGGAAGCCAGCTCCGGATGGGCCTTGATGTATTGCCAGGCAATCTGGGCGCTTTCCTTCATCACGTCACCCAGGTTTCCCGTCATGGAGAGATTGCCCTTGCCGTCGCTCACCTGGCTTTCCACGAAGAGGACTTCGCCGCCCATCTCGGTCCAGGCCAGGCCGGTGACGACGCCTACGCCCTCGTTGCCCTTGACATCGTCGTGGAAGGCCGTGGGAAGGCCCAGATATTCCTTCAGGTGTTCCGGGCCGATGGTGCGGGGAAACTCCTGCCCCAGCGCCATCTTCTTGGCGGTGACGCGGGCCACCTTGGCAATTTGCTTCTCCAGCGTACGCACCCCGCTCTCGTGGGTGTACTCATCCACGATATGCTGCAGGGCTTCGTCAGTGAACGAAAGTTCATCGGCCTTGAGCCCGTGCTCGGTGAGCTGCTTGGGAACCAGGTACTTATGGGCGATCTGGAGTTTCTCTTCGGCCAGGTATCCGCTTACGTTGATCATTTCCATACGGTCCTTCAGGGCCGGCTGGATGCTGCCAATCCCGTTGGCGGTAGTAATGAACAGGACGTTGGAGAGGTCGTAGTCCACGTCCAGGTAATTGTCGTGGAAGGTACTGTTCTGCTCCGGATCCAGGGCTTCGAGAAGCGCGCTGGAAGGGTCTCCCTTGAAGTCGGAGGCCAGTTTGTCAATCTCGTCCAGCACAATGACGGGGTTGGAGGTGCCTGCACGCTGGATACCGCTCAGGATGCGGCCCGGGAGGGCGCCCACGTAGGTTTTACGGTGACCGCGAATCTCGGCTTCGTCATGCATACCGCCCAGGGAAATGCGGATGTATTTGCGGCCGAGGGCACGCGCGATGGACTTGCCGAGGGACGTCTTGCCAACGCCGGGAGGACCCCACAGGCACAGGATGGGGGAGCGCATGTTCCCCTTGAGCTTGAGGACGGCCAGGTACTCGATGATACGGTCCTTGACGGTGTCCAGGCCAAAGTGGTCCTCGTCCAGCACTTCCTGCGCATGGGTGAGGTCCAGGTTGTCGTCGGACATTTCTCCCCAGGGCAAATCCAGCATGAACTGAAGGTACGTGAGCTGGATGCTGTAGTCGGGCGAGGTAGGATTGTATTTCTCCAGTTTGGCCATCTCCTTGTCAAAGATGGCGCGCACTTCCTTGGACCACTTCTTTTCATCGGCCCGGCGGCGCATCTTCTCGAACTCCTCGCCTTCATCCATGCCCAGTTCCTCCTGGATGGTGCGCAGCTGGTTGTTCAGGTAGTACTCCCTTTGCTGCTGGTCGATGTCGGTCTTGACCTTCTGGTTAATCTCCTGCTTGATCCGGAGCAGCTGGGTTTGGGTGTCCAGCACCTTGAGAAGGGCCATGCCACGCTCACGGATGTCGGTGACGCCCAAGAGGTTGGCCCTTTCCTGGAAGTTCTCCACCTCGATGGTGGTGGCAATGAAATTGACCAAGAAATGGAAGTTGTCAATGCTGTTGAGGGCGCCGACGGCTTCCTTCGGGGCAAACGATGAAGACTTCACGATGAGGGCGGCCTTTTCCTTGAGGGAGTCTCCGAGGACGCGCAGCTCGCGCTCGTCGGCATCGGCCGGAACAATCTCCTCCAGGAAATTGACGCGGGCGGTGATATAAGGGTCGTAGCTCACCACCGTGTCCAGCTGGGCCAGGGCCGATCCCTGCAGGATGGCCGTGACGGTGCCGTCGGGCATCTCCAGCGTTTTGATGAGCTTACATACGGTGCCGTATCGGCAGAGGTCTTCCTCCACGGGATCTTCCACGGAAATGTCCATCTGGGGAATGGCTACCAGCCAGCTGTCGCCGTCTTCTACATCCGACACCAGCTTGATGGACTTCTCGCGGCCCACCGTGATGGGGAAGACGGTTCCGGGGAACATGACAGCGTTGCGGAGGGTGAGTACCGGCAGCACCGGGGGAAGCTGCGAGGTGTCCACTTTCATGGCGGCGGCTTCACCGATAACCGGCATTATATTTACTTCTACGCCCGCAGGGGCGGAAAATTCGGGATTTTGCTTCATAATTACTGACATTTTGTCATATTAATGGTACACAATGAACCGGTGGGCTATATCGTCAATCTTTGTGCCACGTTTCAGAATTGACAAAATTTCACCCTAACATTTTGAAATCTGAAAAATTAAGTCTATTTTTGCGCAGTTTTTCCGATAAAACTAAACATCAAAACTATAGAAACATGACTAAGGCAGAAATCGTAAACGAAGTAGCTAAGACAACTGGCATTGAAAAGACCCAGGTGCTGTCCGTAATTGAAGAATTCACCAATGTTGTTAAGGGTTCCATTATCGCTGGTGAGCCTGTTTATATGCGTGGTTTCGGTAGCTTTATCATCAAGCACCGCGCCCAGAAGGCCGCCCGCAACATCACCCGCAAGACCACCATGGTAATTCCGGCTCACAACATTCCCGCTTTCAAGCCCGCCAAGAGCTTCGTGAACGCAGTAAAGGAAAAATAATTAATTCATAAACCATTTTAACTATGTGCCCTAGCGGTAAAAAAAGAAAGAGACATAAGATGGCGACGCACAAGCGTAAGAAGCGCTTGCGCAAGAACCGCCACAAGAAGAAGTAAGTCTTCTTAAGTGAAAAAGGGCCTCACGGAGCGATTCGCGAGCCCTTCCTTTTATTATTACTACCATAATTTCCACATGGAGTCTGAGAAACCGGACAAGGATCTGATTGTTGACGTTACGTCAACGGAGGTACATATCGCCCTGATGGAAAATCATCGGCTGATAGAGTACAACACGGAGTCCAGCACTGGGAACAAGTTCACCGTGGGAGACGTTCACCTGGGTAAGGTGAAAAAGATTCTCCCGAACCTCAATGCTGCCTTTGTGGACATCGGCGACAAGAAGGAAGCCTTCATCCATTACCTGGACCTGGGACTCTATTTTCCCGCTTTCGACCAGTTCGTGCGGGAATCCAACTCCAACACCAATCTCAAGGACCTGTACTCCAGGATCAAGATTGGCACCGCCCTCCCCAAGGAAGGCCGGATAGAAGAGTTCCTCCGTCCCGGACAGATGATTGTGGCTCAGATTGTCAAAGAGCCCATCTCCACCAAGGGATCGCGACTGACTGCGGAAATTTCACTGGCAGGACGTAATATCGTACTTCTCCCCTTCGCAGAGAAAGTATCCATCTCCCAGAAGATTGGATCGAAGGAAGAGAAACGTAGACTCGAGACACTGGTGAGGAGTATCCTTCCCAAGAATTACGGAGCCATCATCCGCACAGCGGCGGAGGGCAAGAATGCCGCCACGCTGGTAGCCGAGACGGAATCCCTGATTGAAAAGTGGGAAAGCTCCTGGAAAAAGATTGCCTCTAACAAGAATGTCCAGCTGCTCTTTACGGAATACAGCAAAACTACTACCGTGTTGAGGGACCTCCTCAACGACTCGTTCTCCAATATTTGGATCAATGACGAACGAGTGGCCGAAGAAGCCCGGAAGTATGTCTCCCTGATAGCTCCGGAACAGGAAAAGATTGTCCATCTCTACGAGGGAAAACAGCCCATCTACGATCACTTCGAGGTTACTCGTCAGATCAAAGGCTCCTTTGGAAAGGTGGTTCCCATGCGGCAGGGCGCCTATCTGGTAATCGAAACCACCGAAGCGCTGAATGTAATAGACGTCAACAGCGGCATCCGTACCAAAACCGCCGACCAGGAGGAGAACTCCTTCGAGGTGAACAAGATTGCCGCAGAAGAGATTGCACGGCAGCTGCGGCTCCGCGATATGGGCGGCATCGTGATCGTGGACTTCATCGACATGGAATCCAACGAGCACAAGAATGCCCTCCACAAGTACATGCAGGAGCTCATGGAGGCCGATAGGGCCAAGCACAACGTGCTGCCGCTAACCAAGTTCGGGCTCATGCAGATTACCCGTCAGCGCATACGGCCCGTAACAGAGATCAACACGTCGGAACAATGCCCCGTGTGCCATGGCACCGGAAAGATTCATTCCAGCGCTGTCATCGATGAGGAAATCGAGCGCAAGATCGCTTTTTATTCCATCGAAAAAGGTGTCCGCAGCCTGACGCTCAAAACCAGTCCCATCCTGGGAGCCTACCTCAAGCGAGGTCTGTTCAACTCCTACGTGGCCAAGTGGCGGAAACGCTACAAGATCAAGTTAGAACTGGTTGAAGATACGGACTTTACCGTTCTCCAGAATGAAATGTTCAATGAAAAAGGGGACAAGCTCGAGTAGCTTGCCCTTTTTTTATCGGATAACGAGCCGATGGATGCGGCGCGGCACGGAGACCAGAATCTCGTAGGGGATGGTGCC
>DGHE01000167.1:8333-20202 GCA_002392525.1 Bacteroidales bacterium UBA3856
CCGGTGACGTCAATCATGCACATGTCCATGCAGATATTGCCGATGGTGGGAGCGCGGTGTCCGTTCACGCTGAAGGAGGCTGCACCCCGTCCCAGGTGGCGGTCGATGCCATCGGCATAACCCACCGGGATGGTGGCGATGACGGTGCCTTCCTTCGCATGGCCCCATCGGCCATAACCGACCGTCTCTCCCGGGCCCAGTTTCTTAATCTGCAGGATCTTGCACTTGAGCGAAGCGACGGGCGCCAG
This sequence comes from Bacteroidales bacterium UBA3856, assembly GCA_002392525.1. Next base: position 8,582 of record DGHE01000167.1, read on the forward strand.
GCGCTTCCCCGGCAGGGAGCTGATGCCGTAGATGCCAATTCCCAGGCGTACCATGTCAAACTGGTACTGGGGGAACCGCTCAATTCCGGCGCTGTTGAGGATGTGGCGCATGGGCATGTAGCCAATGCCGTCGGCGATATAGGCGGCGTTGTCGCGGAACATGTGGATCTGGCCCAGGGTGAATTCGTCTTCCGAGGGGTCTTCGGCCACGCACAGGTGGGAAAAACACGCCTTGACCTTCACCTCCGGGGTAACCTTGAGGTATTCCACCAGCTCCGGCAGTTCCTCGGTCATGAAGCCCAGCCGGTGCATGCCGGTGTCCAGCTTGATGTGGACAGGATAGTCTTTGAGTCCTTTTTCCCGCAATACTTCCACCAGCTTTTTGAGCGAGTACAGGTTGGGAATGCTGGGTTCCATGCGCGTCTGAACAATTTCCGGAAAGAAGTCGGTGCCGGCTGTGAGGACGAGGATGGGGAGCGAAATGCCGTTACGGCGCAGCTCCAGGCCCTCCACAGGGTAGGCAACGGCCAGGTAATCGGCTCCGGCCCGCTGCATCATGGACGCAAACTCCACGGCACCATGGCCATAGGCATTTGCCTTGACCAGCACCAGCAGTTTGGTTTTGGGATCCAGAAGGGTACGGAAATACCGGTAGTTTTCTACCGCGGCCCCCAGATTTAGCTCCAGACGGGAAAAATCATCCTCTATTTTGCGCACGTAATCCATAATCAAGTCTACAAAATTAATACTTCCTGCTGACATTTCGGCATAAAAAATGTATTTTTGTGCGGCGGTCCACTATTTGATGGACTGTCGAAAAAACATTAAATGACTATGTCCTCTTCTCTTATTTGGATGATCATGATCGCGGTGATGGTGGGCAGTATGCTCATCCAGGGTATGTTACAGCGCCGCTTTGAAAAATATTCAGAAGTTCCCACCAGCCTTACGGGAGCAGAAGTTGCCTCCCGCATGTTGCAGGCGCACGGTATCCGGGACGTGAAAATCGTCTCCATTCCCGGTAAGCTCACCGACCACTATGACCCCACCACCAAGACGGTGAACCTGAGTGAAAACGTCTACTACGGGCGTTCCGTTGCCGCTGCCGCCGTTGCCGCCCACGAGTGCGGCCACGTCGTACAGCACGCCACCGGCTATGCCTGGCTCACCATGCGCTCGGCCCTGGTTCCGGTGGTGTCCTTCTCCAACAACATCGTGTCCTGGGTGCTGCTGGCGGGTGTGCTCCTTATCAACATCTTCCCGTCCCTTATCTGGATCGGCATCGGCCTGTTTGCCCTTACCACCCTTTTCAGCTTCGTGACCCTCCCTGTGGAGATCAACGCCAGCGCGCGTGCCGTCAAGTGGCTGGAGCGGGACGGCATCGTGAGCTACGAGACCAAGCCCATGGCCGTGGATGCCCTGAAATGGGCTGCCTATACCTACGTCATCGCCGCCATCGGCTCGCTGGCCACCCTCCTCTACTACATCTCCATCGCGCAGGGACGCCGTCGCTAATTTGCGCACCCGTGATAACTGCTTGGTTCTCAGCGTTATAGTTTTTTCTCTTTGGGAAAATCAGCCTAAAGAGAAAAACTTAGAATATTAATAGTCAATAAATTATAAACGATTCGATGAAAGGAGTACACATTTTTCTGGCCGATGGTTTCGAGGATATGGAAGCTTTGGCAACGCGGGACGTGCTGCTGCGCGGCGGCGTACCGGTGGTAACCGTGTCCATTACGGACGAGTATCTGGTGGAAAGTTCCCACGGGCTGCAGGTGACGGCCGATACATCCTGGGCCGACCTTGAAGTGATGGAGCCCGGTACCGACGGGGCCGATGTCATGATCTTCCCCGGGGGAATGCCCGGCAGCAAGAACCTGGCCGGACATGCCGAACTGATGGAGATACTGCAGGATCACTGGGCACGCGGCGGTGCTGTGGCTGCCATTTGCGCTGCCCCCGGACTGGTGGTTTCGCAGCTGCCCGGCCTGGAAGGGAAACATGTTACGTGCTTCGACGGATTTGAACAGCCGCTCATCGAGGCGGACGCCGTTTACGGGAAAGAAGGAACAGTCGTTGACGGTACGCTCATCACAGGGCGTGGTGCAGGTTGGGCCGTGGAATTTGGCCTGGCCATCCTGTCCTATCTGAAGGGAAAGGAAGCAGCCGATAAAGTTCGTGGTGGCCTGATGCTGGCTTAGCGCCTGCTTTTGAAAAAATCCAGCATCAGTGCGGCACATTCTTCCTGCAGCACGCCGCCGGCAGCTTCTGTACGCGGGTGCAGCAGGGAAGGCGTGAAGAGGGAGTAACCGCGGCGGACATCCGGTGCGCCGTAGACAATGCGGCTGATCTGGGACCAGGCCAGGGCACCGGCGCACATGGGGCAGGGCTCCACCGTCACGTACAGGGTGCAGTCGGTGAGGTATTTCCCGCCCATGGCCTCGGAAGCGGCGGTGATGGCAATCATCTCGGCGTGGGCGGTGGTGTCACGGAGGCGCTCGGTCTCGTTGTGGCCACGGCCGATGATGCGCCCTTTCCAGACCACGACCGCGCCGATGGGAATCTCTCCCTGAGCCCGGGCAGCCTCCGCTTCGCGAAGGGCTTCGCGCATGAACTTTTCATCCATTTCCATGTTGCAAAGGTACTCAATTATTCTTATCTTTGCACGGTTATTTAGGAGGCGGTCCATGAGAATCACAAGCGCGGAGTTTTCCGGAAGCAGCACGCGGGTGGGGCAGAAACCCCAGCGGCGCCTGCCCGAATTTGCTTTCATCGGCCGCTCCAATGTGGGAAAGAGTTCCCTCATCAACATGCTCACCGGCAATTCCAAACTGGCCAAAACGTCCCAGACACCCGGCAAAACCCAGCTGGTGAACCATTTCCTCATCAACGACAACTGGTATCTTGTAGACCTTCCCGGTTACGGCTATGCCCGCCTGCCGGACAAAGACCGCGCCCGGCTGCGTCACATCATCTGGGACTACATCAACCACTCGGAGGAAATGGTGATGCTCATGGTGCTCATCGACAGCCGCCATTCCATGCAGGAGGTAGACCTTCGCTTCATCTCGGAACTCGGAGAAAAGGGCATCCCCTTCGGCATCATCTTCACCAAGGCCGATAAACAGGGCTCCGAGGCCCTTCAGCGCCAGGTGCTGGAGAACAAAGGACGCCTGCTCGAAGACTGGGAAGAGTTGCCGCCGTGCTTTGTGTCGTCCTCGGTGAGCGGAGAAGGAAAGGAAGAAATACTTAACTATATCGGAACTATTCTTAATTCAATATGATCAATGCAGTCCATGAGCACCGTTTGGCGCTGTTTACTTGTGATGCTTCCCGCTACTTCGCGGAGAAGGTAGTTGCCGCTATGAACCGTATGAAGCAGGAGAACGATCCCGAGATCGTCCTGGGCCCCCTCGAAGTCGCCCGCTTCAGTGACGGTGAATTCCAACCCTATTTCCAGGAGAGCGTGCGTGGCGCCACCTGTTTTATCATCCAGTCCACTTTCCCCACCTCCGACAACCTGATGGAGCTTCTCCTGTCCGTAGACGCTGCCAAGAGGGCATCGGCCGACCGTGTCATCGCCGTCATCCCTTACTATGGCTGGGCCCGTCAGGACCGCAAGGACAAGCCCCGCACCTCCATCGGTGCCAAGCTGGTGGCCAACATGCTTAAGGTAGCAGGGGCCGATGCCGTCATGACCTGCGACCTTCACGCAGACCAGATCCAGGGCTTCTTCGACTTCCCCGTGAACCACCTCTACGCCAGCTACGATTTCCTGGGCATCCTCAAAAAGCTCCAGAAGGAGTTCAAGGACACCCTTACGCTGGCCGCTCCCGACATGGGCGGCGCCAAGCGCGTCCACGCCTATGCCAAGAACCTGCATACGCCCGTTGTCATCTGCCACAAGACCCGCGCCAAGGCCAATGTGATTGAGAAGATCGTTCCCATCGGCGAGGTCGAGGGCCGTGACATCGTGATCATCGACGATATCATCGATACCGCCGGTACCCTCACCGAGGCTGCCAACGAGCTCCTCCGCCGCGGAGCCCGCAGCGTGCGTGCCTTCGCTACGCACCCTGTGCTCTCCGGCCCCGCCTACGAGCGCATCGACAAGAGCGCCCTCTCCGAGGTCTACGTCACCGACACCATTCCGCTGGATCCTTCCAAGAAGGCTTTCCAGAGCAAGTTCCGCGTAGTTTCGCTGGCCGATACCTTCGCCCGGATGATCCTTCGCGTGTACAACTACGAGCCCATTTCATCCGAATTCCCCCTCTAACAGCCCATGAAAACCCTCCTTGCAGCTATCGTATTCGTCGGTCTCGCCGTGATCCTTCTCGGCGTCAATATCTTCTTTTTCCATCGGCCCTTCCCCGACGGAGAGATATCCACCAATCCGGAAATGCGCAAGCGGGGTATCAAATGTGCCAAACAGGAGGAAATGGAAATGCTGGCGGCCGCGAAGGGTAAGAAACCGGTATGCGACGGCAATGTGTCGGATGCCTGCTCTTCTTGCGCCATAAATTGTAAATAGCATGATAAAACGTATTCTGCGGGCTGTTGCAAAGCTCGCGGCCACCCTCATATCCCTTTTCGTGCTGACGCTGGTGATTTCCAGCGTCGGCCCCGTTTATAGGTTCAGGGCTCCCAGGCCTTTCTCGGGGGCGGATATCTTTAATCCCTATGCCTCCCTGGACACCGTCGAAGGCTGGAAACGGGCCAATTTCCACACGCACACGCGTGTGAAGGGCCCCTGGCCCGTGAACGAGTGCCCTCAGTGGCCCGCGTACGTGGATTCCGTGTACCGGGTGCTGGGATATGACATTGTCACTTTCTCCAATCACAACGAGATTACCCGGCATCCCTATGACACCGCCCTGCAGGTAAACGTGTACGAGCATGGGTACAGTATTCCGCAGTATCACCTCCTGGTATTCGGAAGTGAGAAGGTGAATCACTGGGACCCGCTCTTGCCCCTTACGGCATCCCGGAAGCAGTTTGCCTTGGACTACCTTGGGAAAACCAGTGACTTTATCCAGATGAACCACCCCTACCGCGTGCGTTTTTCAAGGAAGAGTCACCTGGAGAAACTCTCCGGCTACGAAATCATGGAGCTGGACACCCATATCAGCACCGAGAATGAGTACTGGGACTGGGCGCTCAGCGCCGGCCACTACAGTTTCGGCCTTGCCAACGACGACCTTCATTTCCCGGACCGCCATGAGAAAATCGCCATCCGCTGCAACTTCATCCAGACGCCATCGGGCTCCTATGAAGACCTGAAGAAGGCCCTCCTTGGCGGCTGCTATTACTCCATGCGGGTTCCGGACTACGGAAACGGAGACTGGGAGGAGAAGATTGCCCGGAACCACCAGCTCCCGAAGGTGGAGAACATCGGCCTCAGGGACAGCACCCTCTTTATCAAGCTGTCGCAGCCGGCCGACAGTATCCGCGTGAACGGACAGGACCACGCCACGCTGGCCCTGGCGCTCCAGGCCGATTCTCTCTCATATACCCTGCGGGCCGATGATCCCTTTGCGCGTTTCACCGCTTTCTTCCCGGACGGGGCGGTGATTTACTCCAACCCCTTTGCCCGGTACGATGCATCGGCCGGTGCATTTCCTCCGAAGGAAGAGCCGCAGCCGGTAAACTGGGTGCTCACTCTTTTGTATAATCTGCTTCTTCTGGCCCTTGCCTCCGCACTGGTGGCGGGCCTGGTGAAACTGTTCAAACGATGAAACTTTTCAAGGAAAAAGCCAGCCTGGAGGCTTACAGCCTGGCACTGACGCTTTATACGCTGCTGGCCTTCCATGCCCCCTTTTTCTCCCATGCAGTAAAGCTTACGGAGGGGGGATTCAACGGAGCCGTCATCCTTGCGACGGCCGCCGTCCTTCTTGCGTGCCTGGACTACCTTCTATACTACCTCCTTGCATGGCTGGGACGTATCGTCGGCAAGTGCATCATCTCCTTCACGCTTGTGGGAGATGCCGTCATGCTGTACTTCGTGAACAATTACGACGTCCTCGTGACCGACGAAATGATGGGGAATGTCCTGAACACGCAGTACTCGGAAGCGTCGGGCTTTTTCTCCTTTGCCTTCATCCTGTATCTCATACTGGGCATCGCCCCTTCCGTTTATGTGTTCATGCGCAAGCTGGAATACGGCTCCTGGAAGCGGCTCTTTGCCAACGTGGGAATTACCGTGGGCGTACTGCTAGCCGCCGTTTTCGGGAACATGAAGAACTGGCCCTGGATAGACAAGAACTCCACGGAACTGGGCAGTCTCATCATGCCCTGGTCCTACGTGGTGAACACTTTCCGTTATGAAGCCGCCCAGCGCCAGAAAAACCAGAAAGAGATTCCGCTGCCGGACCCCGTGTCCGTGAGCGAATCCCGCGATCTCTGCGTCCTTTTCATCGGCGAGTCGGTGCGCGGAGACCGTTTCTCCCTGCTGGGCTACGACCGGGAGACCAACCCCTATACGTCGAAAGACAGCGTAAAAGCGTACCGCGGAGTGTCATCGGCCACCTACACCATGGCCGGCGTCAAGGCCATCCTGGAGCCGATGGACGTACCTGAGCTCCACGAAATCCTGCCCAATTACCTCCAGAGAGCCGGTGTGGACGTGTGGTGGCGCACCAACAACTGGGGCGAACCGCCCGTACACACGCAGAAGTATTCCACCTTTGCCCAGCTGAAGGAAAGGTATCCCGATGCCGATGCCCGCTACGACGGCCTTCTCCTGGAGGGCCTCCGGGAAGACATCGCTTCCAGCGACAGCACCAAGGTGTTCGTGGTCATTCACGCCTACACCAACCACGGACCGTCGTACAACACCAATTATCCCGAGGAATTCACAGTCTTTACGCCCGTTTGCAGCACGGTGGAAATGTCCAAGACCAGCCCCGAGGAACTCAATAACGCCTACGACAACAGTGTCGTTTACACGGATTATCTCATGCATGAGGTCATTGAGATACTGCGCTCTTTCCCGGACCGCCGCACCATGATGCTCTTTGTCTCCGACCACGGCGAGTCCCTCGGAGAAAACAACCTGTACATGCACGGCGTGCCCTATTCCATGGCCCCGAAGGAACAGCTGGACATTCCCATGGTGGTATGGACTTCGGATAAATCCCTGCAGTATAAGGACATTCCGGAGATCGGGCAACACTATGTTTTTCACAGCATTCTGCATTTCTTCGGGGTGGAAAGTCCCGCCTTTAACGAAGAAATGTGTATCTTTGCGAATTAATTTGAATTATTATGGCTTTAGTTGCGATAGTCGGGAGACCGAACGTAGGAAAATCCACGCTGTTCAACCGCCTGGTGGGAATGCGCCAGGCCATTGTGGACGAAACCGCCGGAGTAACGCGTGACCGGCATTACGGCAAGTGCGAATGGTGCGGCCGGGAATTCTCCGTGGTGGACACGGGCGGCTACACCTCCAACAGCGACGACGTCTTCGAGGACGCCATCCGCCGCCAGGTGGGCATTGCCATCGAGGAGGCCGACGTAGTCCTTTTCATGTGCGAGGCCGCTACCGGCATCACGGACTATGATTCCGAGATAGCAGACCTGCTCCGCCGTTCCAAAAAGCCCGTCGTCCTCTGCGTGAACAAGGTGGACAGCGGGGAAAAGATGTATGACGCCTTTGACTTCTACGGCCTCGGGCTCGGGGAAGTATGGAGCATATCGGCCGCCAACGGAAGCGGCACCGGAGACCTGCTGGACGAGATTCTGCGGGTCCTTCCGGAGGACGATGTGCAGGCCGATGATCACTCGGACATCCCTCACATCGCCATCGTGGGCCGTCCCAACGTGGGTAAGAGCTCCCTCACCAACGCCCTCCTCGGAGAGGAACGCAATATTGTGACGCCGGTTGCCGGCACCACCCGCGACTCCATCTCTACCTACTATAACAAGTTTGGCCACGAGTTCATGATTGTGGACACGGCCGGCATGCGGAAAAGAGGCAAAGTCACCGAGGACCTGGAGTTCTATTCGGTGCTCCGGGCCATGCGTACCATCGAGCACTCCGACGTGTGCATCCTCATGATCGATGCCACTCTGGGCATGGAAGCGCAGGATATGAACATCTTCAATGTGATTCAGAAGAACCGCAAGGGCTGCGTGATTGTGGTGAACAAATGGGACCTCTTCGAAAAGGATGTCAATACCATGAAAGAGTACACGGAAGCTCTCAAGGCCCGTCTGGCTCCTTTCAACGACATTCCCGTCATCTTCACTTCCGTCCTGAACAAGCAGCGCATCCTGGACGTGCTGGACGCCGCCGCCCGCGTGGCCGCCAACATGTCCCGCAAGATTTCCACCTCGCAGCTCAACGACGCCATGCTTCCGGAAATCGAGAACTACCCGCCGCCGGCATGGAAAGGCAAATACATCAAGATCAAGTACGTGACGCAGCTTCCCACCCGTACGCCGCAGTTCGCCTTCTTCTGCAACCTGCCCCAGTGGGTGAAAGACCCCTATAAGCGTTTCCTGGAGAACAAACTCCGCGAGCACTTTGACTTCGAGGGGTGTCCCATTCAGGTGTATACCCGGGCCAAGTAGCCCTTATCATGGAAGAAAGGGACTATATTGACCTGCTTGCGTTACAGCAGCGAATTAAGGGAAGCGTGCAGGATGCCTTCCCCGGCCGCTATTGGGTAAAGGCAGAGATTGCTTCCTGGAGCCCCAGGGTCAACGGTCACTGCTACCTCTCCCTGGTGCAGACCAGCGGCGGCAAGTCGGTGGCCGAATCCCGTGCCATGATCTGGAAGTGGAACTACCAGAGAATCGTGGCCACCTTCGAGGACATGACCGGGCAGCGGCTGCAGGCCGGCATCACGGTCCTGGTCCGGGTGCAGGTTGCTTTCAGTGAGCTTTACGGCATGTCTCTGTACATAGAAGACATTGACACGGCTTTTACCCTGGGTCAGGCGGCTCTGGAGCGCAAGCGTAACATCGAGCGCCTTGAGAAGGACGGCTACATGGACATGCAGAAGGAACTGGCCCTGCCGGAACTTCCCACCCGTCTGGCCGTGATTACTTCCAAAACCGCAGCGGGCTACCAGGACTTCCGGAATCATCTCCTTAATAATCCCGAATGCTATGCCTTCTCGCTGGACCTTTACGAGGCCCTCATGCAGGGAGAACAGGCTCCTTTGTCCATCAGGGAAGCGCTGGCAGCGGCAGCAGAGGGGAACTACGATGCCGTTCTCATCCTCCGCGGCGGAGGCAGCGAGTTGGACCTCGCCTGCTTCGACGACTTTTCCCTGGCAGTGGCCATCGCTACCTGCCCCGTTCCGGTTGTTACCGCCATCGGCCATGACAAGGATGTCCATATTGCCGATATGGTGGCGCACGCGTCCGTCAAGACGCCCACGGCCCTGGCAGACCTTTTCCTGGACGCCGTCAGCGCTCAGGAGAGAAGGGCGCTGGAAACGGTCGCGCGCATCATCCATGCCTGCAGCCGCCTTGTGGCCCGGGAGGAAGTGAGGATGGTATCGGCCGATGCCAGGGTGAAACGCGCGGTCGCCGGCCGCATCGGCGCACTGGAGCAGGCCCTGCAAAGGAGCATCGGCCGCATCGCAAAGGGACTTCTGGGGAAATATGCCGATACCGCCCGGCTCTCCGACAGAGCGGCCCATCGTGTTCAGTTTGCCGCACAGGCCCGGGTGAGTGCGGAGTTTTCCCGTGTAGCCCTGAAGGAGGCCCTCATCGGCGCCAGCGATCCCCGCAAAATTCTGTCCCTGGGATATGTGCTGGTTACAGGCAAAGACAACAAGGTCCTCAAGACCGTGGATAAGGTGGCCATAGGGGACCGTATCGGCGTGCGGTTCCAGGACGGCTCCCTCACGGCCAAGGTAGACGAGGTATACAGTGATCACCTGGATAATAACAAAGCAAATATAGCATGAGTGACAAATTCGATTATGCAAAGGCAATATCCGAACTGGATGAAATTGCCGCGAAGGTAGAGAATCCGGAAACCAAGCTGGATGATATCGATGTCCTTGTGGGGCGCTCCAAAGAGCTCCTGAAGCAGTGCAAGGATTACCTCAGGACAGTAAAAGAGAAAATAGATTCTTTAGACAAGGAGTAATTATGTTTGATGCAGTGAAAGTAAAGGACGCCTGCGTCCGGTGGATCCGGGACTGGTTCGAAGAAAACGGGAAGGGTTGCAATGCGGTTCTGGGCATCTCCGGCGGCAAGGACAGCAGCGTGTGCGCTGCCCTGTGCGTGGAGGCCCTGGGAAAAGACCGTGTGATTGGCGTTACCATGCCTAACGGCGTGCAGCCGGATATCGACGATTCTGTCAGACTTATTAACCACTTGGGTATCAAGCGGTACAATATCAACATCGGCTCCGCCTTCAATGCACTCATGGCCGAGGTTGAGGATAAACTGGGACAGGAGGCATCGGCCCAGACCCGTGTCAATATGGCCCCCCGCCTTCGCATGACGGCGCTCTATGCCGTGTCCCAGAGTAACAACGGCCGCGTGGTGAACACCTGCAACCTTTCCGAGGACTGGGTGGGCTACAGCACCCGGTACGGAGATGCCGCCGGAGACTTCTCGCCGCTGGGCGGGCTCACGGTCGCGGAGGTAAAAGCCATCGGCAAGGTGCTCGGCCTGCCCGTTGAGCTGGTAGACAAGGCGCCCTCCGACGGCCTCTGCGGCAAAACCGACGAAGATAACCTGGGCTTTACCTACGCCGTGCTGGATGAGTACATCCGAACGGGCGTGTGCGAAGACCCTGCCACCAAGGCGCTCATCGACCGCAAGCATGTGCTGAACCTGTTCAAGCTTAAGCCCATTCCACACTTCGAGCTGGAAATCTGACTTTCCGGTGTCTAGACACTTTTTGCGCCCGATGGACCAGGAAAATGGACTGTCGGGCGCTAAGTGTATCGGAATTTTACTATATTTGTCATATTTTGGATTGACGGGAAAGCCTTAACAGAAAACTATAAGCAACCGCATATGAAAAGAATCTATGAAACCGATCCTTGGCTAATGCCCCATAAGGGAGCCATCGACGCCCGACATGAGCGTATCTGGCAGACCCTCAGGCACATCGCCGGGGACGGACTGCTCAAAGATGCCGTTAACAACCATCTGTACTACGGCCTGCACCGCTGTGAGGACGGCAGCTGGGTGTTCCGCGAGTTCGCGCCTAACGCCAACAAGATATACCTCATCGGAGATTTCAACAACTGGAAGCGGACCGAGGGCTATGCCCTAAAGCCCCTCGGCGGCGGAAACTGGGAACTCTGCGTTCCGGAGATGTTCCTCCGTCACGGCCAACTCTACAAGCTCTTCATCGAGTGGCCCGGCGGCGGGGGAGAGAGAATCCCTTCCTACGCTACCCGCGTTGTGCAGGACCCAGTTACCAAGGTGTTCAGCGCCCAGGTCTGGGACCCTTCGAAAAAATATGTCTGGAAGCACGGTCACGCCGGAAAACGGCCCCATCCCATGATTTACGAATGCCATATCGGCATGGCGACAGAAGAGGAGAAGGTGGGCTCGTTCGAAGAATTCCGTAAGAATATCCTGCCCCGCATCAAGAAACTGGGCTACGACACCATCCAGATCATGGCCCTGCAGGAGCACCC
>DGHE01000031.1 GCA_002392525.1 Bacteroidales bacterium UBA3856
AGGCGCTCCGCCCAGGACATCATCAGGTCTTCCCGTCTTCCGAAAATATCCTTCTGCATGCCGATGGTGTCGCCAAAGACCATCGTCTGGCGGTCATCACCGGAGAACTTCTTCCACGCGTATTTGCCGGTGGAGGGGTTGCCCGTCCGGGCGAAGTTAGTCCACATCTCCTTGGCGACGTGGCGGAATTCGCAGTCTTCGGTCGAAACAATCTCTCCGCTTCCCATCGGGTCCGGTATGCACGTGTCGAACAAGTACGGAATCTCACACGCGTGTATTGCGCCAAGCTGGGGAGTTGTCACCGGCTGAGTTGCATAGGGGATTCCCTTCCATATAATCAGTTCGTCAGTCTGCTTACCGACGAAAGTTCCGTTAATGCATTTAACGGCTAATGACTTGTCGTAATTCATGCCTTAGTTATGTATTAAATCCTTACACCAAGGATAAAATCCAAACTGGCAGCACGGGAAAAATGATGGCTCCGGCAGCTGAACCCCAAATACGTATTGGCCAGTTTGGGGAATACGATTTTCCCGCCAATGCGCTGGTACAGGATTCCGTCCTGCTCACACACGCCCAGGTGCTTGTACAGATAGACTCCCACCTGGGCCCAGGCAGTAAAATTACCGTAATGAAGCTGCTGGACGGCCGATATGCCCAGGCTCAGGGGCCGGTAATCATACTCCTCCGGATGCAGCTGGGGATGGAGGACACGCTCATATTCGGCCACGCACTGCTGGAAACTCGTCGGGAAATAGAAGAAATCCAGGCCCAGTCCCGAAGAAAGGGTGGGCTTGTACCGATAGCAGGCAATGGCGCCAAAGGCGAACGTTGGCCAGGGCGTCGTTTTTCCCGTAGCCTCAAACTCCTGGGCGCAGCGGTGCGCCCCGTAGCCTACATAGACCTCATAAAGCATGTGCCTCTCAAATACCGGCTTTTCAGACTCCCTGCACTCCGGGATCCTGGGCTCTGCCATGGCATACCGGGCCGACGCCACCACATCCACACCGTTGAATCCGGCGTTGGGATACGCCAGACGTCCGGTTGACATGTGTGTCAGAACGCCCGAGAGGCCCAGTTGCAGATGACGGGTGGGCCGGTACGACAAGTGCAGGGCAGGTGCCACATAAACCAGGACGGCCGAGCTGAAGATGATGTTCTCGGGATTGTCATCCTTATCATGGACGGCGCTGTTGAAGGCCATTCCCAGGGACAAATCGTAGCCGAAGGAGAACTTCCGGGTACGGATGAAGTCCCTTTCAAAAAAGCCATAGAGAGAGACAAGGTCGTTCAGGTGCGACTTCCCCACCCAGTCAAAGTGGCTGGTCCCTTTCCAGTTAACGCCCAGGCCGATACTGGGAAAGCCGAACAGCGCGGCATAGGACGAAGGGTCTTCGGAAGTGGTATAGTATCCGATGCGCACATCGGCCGTCGGGTAAGAGAAAGAACGCGCCAGCTCATCGAAGAGCCCGGGCTCGTGCAACATATAGCCCGCGCCCCCCGAAACCGTCACATTCCAGCGCCGAGGCTCCTCCTGGCCCTTCAGCGGCGTGCATAAAAGCAGCAGCTGTGCGGCCAGGAGAAAGGCGACGGAAGATTTATTCATTCTTTTCATTTTGAATTCACCAGCTTGCCACCGAAATACACTTCGGCGGGCTGATTATAGCTGAAGCCCTCTTTTTCTGCGGCCAGGAGGTCCTTGTCAAACACCAGAAAATCGGCATCCTTGCCCGCTTCGATGGAACCTTTCTTATCCTCGACACCCAGCTGTTTGGCGCCATTGATGGTGTAGCCGATGAGCATTTCTTCTGCACTCATCCGCTCTTCATACGGAGGATTGGTCTTGGGGCTGATGCAGTAGGCGGGAACCCGGGTCTTCTCCGAGATGGTGCGGGTCATGCCGATCTCCATTCCCAGATAAGGACTCCAGGTAGTGAAGTCACCGTAAGCCACATTGTCGCTGGACCAGGCCACCAGGGCACCGGTGTTCCAGACACTCTTGCAGCGGTACATATGCGTAGCACGCTTCTCGCCCAGCATGGGAGTGAGAATGCCCGGGCCGCCTCCATTGTGCCACCAGGGGGTATAATTGGCGAATACGCCCAGTTTGGCAAAACGCTCCAGGTCTGCATCGTCCTGAACCTCCAGGTGGGCGCAGGTAACCTTTACATGGTACTTGTCTCCCAGCTGTTTTCTGGCCAGTTCCACGCCGTCCAGGATGACGCGGGATGCAGCGGCACCCACGGTGTGGACGTGAAGATCCAGACCGGCCTCGTTCAGGAGGCAGAGAATCTCGGCCATCTGAGCGGGGGTAAAGGCGGTCGTTCCCGTAACACCGGTGTCCACATAAGGCTCTACCTGGGCCGCGGTTTCAATCTTCAGGGTTCCGTCCATGAAGATCTTCAGGGTATGGACTTTCAGGTGTTCCGTATTGAACTTGCGATTGAAGCGTTTCACCTCTTCAATGGCCTCATGCATCTTGCTGGGGCGGGTAAGAACGTAGCAGCCGTCAATGTAGATGGGCAGTTTGCCCTGCTTATCCAGTTCGCACAGACATTCATACATCCGCTCGTGGACGGGGTTGTGCTCCGGGAAACCTGCGTCGAAGACCGCGCTTACACCGGCCTCTTTGGAAAAGTCTATCCAGCGCTGGACAGAGGCGACAATCTGCTCTTTCGTCAGCTTGTCCGTGCCGTCAAAGAGAATGGGCCAGCTGGCAGTTTCGTATGAATTGCCAGTTACATGCCCGTCCTTGCGGACGTAGTAGGCCAGTCCGGGAACAGGATCCGGGGTGTCATCGTGGATTCCCATTCTTTCAAGGACCTTGGAGTTTACCCAGTTGCTGTGGCACTCGCCTTCCAGAAGGATGAGCTCGCTGTCGGGGCACACGGCATCCAGGTCCTCCTTGGTAATCTCCTCCCCTTTCAGATAGTACCGCTCCACGAGGAACCGGTAGCACTTCTGCCCGGGGTGTTCCTTGATGTAGGTCGACATGAACTCCATGGCGCCCTTCTTGCCATCGGGCTCGAAACGGACGCCCAGGTCTACATAATCAAAGGCGACGCCGACGGTGACGTGCACGTGGCTGTCGATGATACCGGGCATGATGAACTTTCCGCCCAGGTCCTCGACCTTTCCTTCGAACTGGGACAGGCCGGCTTCATCGCCGACGTAGATAAATTTTCCGTCCTTCACCGCAAGCGCAGTTGCCTTCGGGTTATTCTTGTCAGAAGTGAAGATTTTTGCGTTTTTAATGATATAGTCAGCTTTCATAGTTTTGTTGTATTAAAGTTTACTGTATTATTCAGCTTTGAATGCCTCTTTTCCGTCCACGATGGTAGCGATGATGTTCGCCGCAGCCACCTTGTCCAGGCCATCATGCAGGAAGTCGCAGTCACACACCGTCATGTTGGCTATCTTTCCGAATTCGATGGAGCCGATGCGGTGCTCCTGATGCCAGGCCCGGGCGATGTTGATGGTCATGGCCTCAAGCGCCTGCTCACGGGTAACGGCCTCGGAGGGATTCAGCGGAACGGTCCCGAGGCCCGGGAACAGTTCTTCCGGAACATTGCGGGCCTCCGCCATATAGAAACTTAATTTGACGCTCATCATGGGCGAGACCGGATAGTCTGAATGGAAAACCACATTGGCGCCCGCGTCAAAGAACGACTTGATAGGATAGGCTTTATTCGCCAGCTTTTCACCAACATAGGAAGACTCAATGGCAAAGGCCGCCGGAATCTTGACCGCCCACAGCGGTGGCACAGCAGGAATGGAGCCGGTTTCTGCCATACGGTGAATATCCTCCTCCGTTACATAGTGCAGATGCGCCAGCACGTTGTTCTGCTTCCTGTCTCCAGTAATCTTTATTGCGTCCTCGATGCAGCCCAGCATAAAGTGCGTTGCGCCACCGCCTTCGGAGTGGCAATGAACGGCAAGGCCTTCCTTGTCGGCCGCCACGATAAGCTGCACCATTTTGTCGTGGCTGTTGAAACGTTCCACGCCATGATAACCCGGCTGATCGGCGTAATCCTGGTTCTGCCAGCCGGTATGCGCCTCCGTGACACCGTCCAGGAAGCATTTGATGCCCACAATATGCAAATAATCGCTGTCATATCGGGCGCGCAACTCAGCTACGCGGGCCACCTCCGCCTTGGGGTCTTCCACGTTGTCGGGAGACAGTGCATACGCATACGTGCGCAGCTTCAGTTTGCCCTCTTCCTCCAATTCATGGAAGGCCTGGGCGCATTCCGGGTAGAACAGTTCCAGGCCGGCATCGGCCACACCGGTAAAGCCGCTGCTCAGGGCGAAATCCTGCCAGGCCAGGAGATACCTCTTCGCATCCTCCATACTCTTCGGGAGATGATCCAGCACCCGTAGTACCGGCGTTTCACAGATATAGCCGTCCGGCTCTCCCTTCTCGTCTACATGAACCTGGGCATAGCCTACTTTCCTGGCATATTCCGCATCGATGCCCGCCCAAGCCAGCGCCTTGGAATTGAGCAGCATGGAATGACCGCCGCCGGTTTGCATGATAAGGATCTTGTCGGAACAGATTTCGTCCAGATACGCTTTGCTCACGTATTCTTCCGTTTCATTCCACCCGGCAGCCACATAATAGGAGCGATCCGGATTGTCGGCAATGAAATCTTTGATAATCTCGCGGTATTTCGCATAATCGGCCAATCCTACCTGTCCCAGGTTGGCCTGTCCCACAAGGCGGTCTCCGGCAAAATACGGGTGACAGTGAGATTCCAGGAAACCGGGATAGATGAAGTTTTCACCATAATCCATCACCTCGGCATCCGGACCGGCGATTTTTTTTGCCTCCTCTGCGCTGCCGATATAGGAAAACACACCATTCTTAACTACCGCAGCCTTGGCATAGGGCCGCTTTTGATCTACCGTGATGATGTTGCCAAGTATAATTGTCTGTTTCATAATCGCTTTCCTTTTATTATTCCTCTTTTTCCTTAACAAAACACGCCACCAGCCCGTACGTGATGGTGGGACGGATCCAGATCTCCACCATCAGATAGGTGGAATACTCATCGGGCGTCTCCAGGAAGATATCGATGTTGTAGAGAGTGGCGATGAGAACATCAATGATGCAAATGGCCCAGAGGTTACTCTTGGAGTAGGTCTTCCAGTCCTTGCGGGCATAGAAGAAGGTGAGCATCAGAAGCAGCGCCACCGAAAGGGTGAGGCAGATGAGGTGGAGCGGGTAATTGACAAGCGGAGGGGCGAAGAGGACGTCCCTGAGGAGCACCGTCATGCCCACATTCAAGGTGCACCAGTAGTTGAACTGCTTTGTGGTGATGGGGCCATTGAAAAAGTACATCCATATCATCACGATGCAGGCGATGTAGAATAGGTTGAGTACCAGTTCGGGCCATGTTTTTTCCAGGCCGAAATGCCATACTCCGAAGAGCATGACGCCCACGGAGAGAACAGCGGCGATGGCGGTAACGAGGACATTGAAGATGTCCGATTTGTTTTTAAATCTTATTCCCATGGTTATCTGTTTTAGTTAATCATTCAGGTTCATTTGATGTTGAGACACATCATGGTAAGGTCGTCGTTGGGCTCGGCCCCGTCTCTGTGCCTCTCCACATCGGCCGTGATATCCTCAATCACCTGCCGGGCCGACTCGAAGCTGCAGCTTCTCAGGAACGCGAGCAGGCGTTCATCCCCGAACTGCTCATGACTGGAATTCTCGGCCTCGTTGAGACCGTCGGTATAGACAAAGAGCGGCCTGCCCTTGATAGTCTCGATCTCGTCTCCCTGGAACTCCATTCCCGGCAGCACGCCGATGGGAGCATTGGAGTGCATCTGAATAAAGGAGCAGCCTTTTTCAGGGTCTCCAAGAACCGGCGGATTGTGACCGGCATTGCAGAAGGACAGGTGTCCTGTCTCCAGATCCAGCAGGCCCAGGAACATGGT
>DGHE01000138.1:0-316 GCA_002392525.1 Bacteroidales bacterium UBA3856
TGTGCTTGCCGATGTCACGGATGAAGTTGATGAAACTGTAATCCTTCATCCAGTCGTAGTTGTTCACGAGCTCGGCCTTGTTGGGTGCGTCGGAGTCGAAGTCCAGGAAACGGGAGAGCTGGGCCTTGATGCAGGCTACGTTGTGGCTGAGGGTAGCCTCGTCCAGGAGGTTTCTCTCGGCACTTTTCATGGAGGGGTCTCCGATCATGCCGGTGGCGCCGCCCACCAGGGCGTAGGGCTTGTGGCCGCAGCTCTGGAAGTGCTTGAGAATCATGACGCTCACGAGGTGGCCGATGTGCAGGGAATCGGCCGTGGG
>DGHE01000138.1:375-909 GCA_002392525.1 Bacteroidales bacterium UBA3856
TCAATTCCCACGTAGGCGGCTTTGGGACCTTCCATCAGTTTTTCCTCGGTCCCGGGCATTATGTCTTGAATCATTCCGCGCCAGCGGAGCTCTTCTACAAAATTTTTCATACAGGTTTTTATATTAAATCGTACAAAGGTACGAAAAAATGCTTAATTTTGGGAGTTCTATTCGTTATTAACAGGAAGATGAAACGATTTTTGCTATTCTTTGCAGCCTTTGCGCTCACCTTCAATGCCTGCAGCCGTTACGAAACCGTCAAGGGAGACCCCCTTCAAGTCCAAATTTACACGCTGGACAACGGCCTCAAAGTATACATGTCCGTCAATAAGGATGAACCTCGTATCCAAACGTACGTCGCAGCCCGCGTGGGCGGCAAGGACGATCCCTCCGACAACACCGGACTGGCCCACTACCTGGAGCACATGATGTTCAAGGGCACCCGCGTCCTGGGCACGCAGGATTATATGGCAGAACGTCCGCTGCTGGAGAAAATCGATTCCCTGTTCGAGGTGTACCGCACCCTCACGGACC
>DGHE01000138.1:1029-3055 GCA_002392525.1 Bacteroidales bacterium UBA3856
GCCATTCCCAACGAATACGACAAACTCATGTCCATCATCGGCTCGGAAGGCTCCAACGCCTTTACCTCCGACGACGTTACCTGCTACGTGGAGGAAATCCCTTCCAACCAGGTGGAAAACTGGGCCCGCATCCAGGCCGACCGCTTCATGAACACCGTCTTCCGCGGTTTCCATACAGAGCTGGAGGCCGTTTATGAAGAAAAGAACATGTCCATGACCGACGACGGCGAAAAGGCCATCGACGCCCTCAACGAGATGCTCTTCCCGCACCATCCTTACGGTCACCAGACGGTCATCGGCACGCAGGATCACCTGAAGAATCCTTCCATCCGTGCCATCCACAAACAGAAAGATACCTACTACGTTCCCAACAACATGGCCATCATCCTGTCCGGAGACTTCAATCCCGACGAAATGGTGGCTGTCATCGAAAAGTATTTTGGCGCCTGGAAACCCAACCCGGATGTTCCCCGCCGCACCATCGAGCCTGAAGAAGCGGCCACGCAGCCCCTTTCCCGCGACGTTTACGGATACGAAAGCGAGTTTGTGCTCATGGGCTGGCGCACGCCCGGCAATTCCGCCGAGGACGCCGAGTACGCGGCTGTCGCCAGCTCGGTGCTCAGTAACGGTCTGGCCGGTCTCATAGACCTGGACGTAATGCAGAAGCAGCAGGTGCTGGAGGCCGATGTGTATCCGTATTCCCGCTCCGACTGGGGCATCTTCCTGGCCCAGGCTTCCCCCAAGGAAGGCCAGAGCCTGAAGGAAGTGGAAGAAATTATCCGGGCGCAGGTGTACAGACTGGCCCAGGGAGACTTCTCCGAGGAGCTCCTCGAAGCGGCCATCGCCAACTACCGCCTGTCCCTGATGAGCAGCCTGGAAAGCAACGTGTCCCGTACCCGCCTCATGATGGACAGCTTCGTGGACGGTGTGAGCTGGGAACGGCAGGTGAACAAGATCCGGAAGACGGAAGCCCTTACGAAGGACCAGCTGGTAGCCTGGGCGCAGGCCAATCTGGTGCCCGGCAACTACGCCGTGGTTTACAAGCACACCGGCCCCGACTCTTCCGTCAAGCGCATCAGTGCTCCCAAGATTACTCCTATCGTTACCAACCGTAACAAGCAGAGCGCCTTCCTCCAGGAAATCGCCAATGCGCCCGTAACGCCCATCGAACCCGTGTTCGTGGACTACGGAAAAGATATGGTGGTCTCCACCTTCAAGGGTATGGAGCTTCTCTATAAGCACAACGACAAAAACGACATCGCCACCCTTACCCTCTGGTTCGACCGTGGCTCGGACGCAGACCCCCTCCTTCCTTTCGCGGCCGACTACGTGCGCTATCTGAGCACTCCGGAGGAGTCTGCCGCCGACATTTCCTTCGAACTTTACTCGCTGGCCTCCAAGTGGAACATGAACGTGAGCAGCGAGATGACCACCGTCACCTTCCGCGGCCTGGCGGAGAACACGGAGAAAGTGCTCATCCTGGGAGACAACCTGGGCCGGAACGCCGTTCCCGATGCCGCCGTCCTGGACGGGCTCAAGGCCGATATCCTCCGTTCCCGCTCCGACGCCAAGATGCGCCAGGGCCGCTGCAACGCGGCGCTGCAGCGCTACATGATGCTGGGACCGGAGTTCATCAAAGCGACCACGCTCACCAACGACCAGGTGATGGCCCTCACCCCCGAGGAACTCATCGACGCCTTCCAGAGCCTGTTCAAATATGAGCACAGGATTCTCTATTACGGACCGGCCTCGCTGGAAGAGGTGAAGGCTCTCCTGGAACACCACAACTCGGACCACATGATCCCGGTGCAACGCGTGAGCCAGCCCAAGCTCATCACCCGTGAGCCCAAAGTGTTCGTCGCGCCCTACAATTCCCGCCAGTTCAACTACATGCAGTACTCTAACCGCGGAGAAAACCTCATTGTGGAACAGGCTCCCTACATCGAACTCTTCAACGAGTACTACGGTACGGGCATGAATTCCATCGTGTTCCAGGAAATGCGTGAGTCCCGCGCCCTGGCCTACA
>DGHE01000138.1:3109-4144 GCA_002392525.1 Bacteroidales bacterium UBA3856
CGCCGGCGCATCCCTGGTGATGCCTTCGTTCACCAACAACGACTACTATTTCCGCGCTACCATCGCCTCGCAGAACGACAAACTGAGAAAGGCCGTGGAGGGCTTTGCGGAAATCATCGAAACGCTGCCCGAGTCTCCCGAGAATCTGGAGATCGCCAAGTCGGCCATCCTCAACAAGATTCGCACGCAGCGCGTGACAGGCATCTCGGTCCTGTACTCCTATATCCGGAACAGGGCCCTTGGCTTTACCGTTCCCCGCGAGCAGCTCATCTACGACAAGGTGGGCAAGCTCACTATGTTCGACCTCCTTTCCACCCACGAGGACTGGATCCGCGGACGTACCTATTATTATGCCATCCTGGGAGATCCCAAGGACCTCGATATGGCGTTCCTCCGCACGTTGGGTCCGGTACAAGTTCTTACTCAGGAAGATATCTTCGGGTACTAGGATGTTGTTAAAAACTTTGTTGAAAACTTTCCCGGAGCGGGGCCTGTTTTCCAGGTAGAACAACTTAATTTTGCAGAAGAGTGAGACGGATTGTCCGCGGGGCAGTCCGTCCCTTTTAGCCCCTTTCGAGTAACAAATAGTTTAGTGATATGGAAGTACGTAAGACCAATGGAAGCTTCGAAGAGTTTGACCGTGAGAAGCTTATGAATGGCATCCGCCTTGCCTACGTGCACACCGGACAGCCCGTCCCCGAGGACGTGGTGGTGTCGGTGGTGGACAACCTTTTCATCTATGACAAGATGTCCAGCCAGGAAATCCGCCGCCAGGTGGTGGACTCCCTTATGTCCATCAACAAGAAAGTGGCCCTGGAGTATATCGAGACCTTCGACCGGGGAACGGACCTTCGCAAGAAGCGGGATTTCATCAAGGACTATATCAAAGCCTCCAACGCAGCTACGGGTTCCAAGTTCGACTCCAACGCCAACATCACGCACAAGAACATCGTGACGCTGGGCAACGAGCTCTACAAGGAGAACAACATCAAGCAGAACCGCTACATCATGCAGGACAAGATCAAGTCCCTGTAC
>DGHE01000008.1:0-395 GCA_002392525.1 Bacteroidales bacterium UBA3856
TACATGAGGGAGGTGTCCCAAAATCGGGGACACCTCCGGCAAATCTAGTGTTTTTTCGTCGGAGATGTCCCTGTCTTGGGGACATCTCCGTCAGTTTATCAGATGAAAATATACTTGCAGATGAACAGCGCGGCGAGGATCCACATCGTGACGGAGATCTTCTTGAACTTGCCCGCGCAGGCGTTCAGGAGCACGTAGGAGATGACACCGAGGAGGATGCCGTCGGAGATGGAGTAGGCGACGGGCATCATCAGGACGGTGATGAACGCCGGAATGCTCTCGGAGTAATCCTCCCAGTCGATCTTCGCGACCGGGCTCATCATCATCACGCCCACGATCACCAGGGCCGGAGCCGTGGCGGCGCCGGGGATGGCGAGGAAGATCGGGGAGAAGAG
>DGHE01000008.1:598-5911 GCA_002392525.1 Bacteroidales bacterium UBA3856
TGAACATCTTGTCGATGCCGTCCACATTGCCCTTCTCATCCACTATGCCGGCCTTCTGGGATACGCCGATGATGGTGCCCATGGTGTCGAACATGTCGATGAACAGGAAGGTGAACACGACGGCGAGCATGTCCCAGCTCAGGATCTGGCCCCACTCGAACTGGCAGAAGATGGGGGCGACGCTGTCCGGGGCCGAAATGACGCCGGTGAAATGGGTGAGCGCCGCACCGTCCGCTCCCTTGATGAACAGGCCGATGATCGAAGTCACGAGGATGCCGATGAGGATGCTGCCCTTGACCTTCAGGATCACGAGGGCGCCGGTGATGACGATGCCGATGACCCCGAGGAGGGCGGCTCCGTGCGTGATGTCACCGAGGGCGACGAGGGTGGAGTCGTTGTTGGCGATGATGCCGGCGTTCTGCAGGCCGATGAAGGCGATGAACAGGCCGATACCCGCGCCGATGGCCTTCTTCAGAGTGCCGGGAATGGCGCTGAGCAGCCAGCTGCGGATTTTGGTAACGGTAAGGATAATGAACAGGATACCTTCCAGGAGAACAGCCGTAAGGGCGAACTGCCAGGTGTAACCCATGCCCAGGCATACGGTGAACACGAAGAAAGCGTTCAGGCCCATACCGGGAGCCAGTGCGAAAGGCTTCTTGGCATAGAGAGCCATCACCAGCGTACCGACGATGGCAGCCAGGGCGGTGGCGGTGAACACGCTGCCGGCAGGCATGCCGGGAAGAGCGCTGAAGATGCTGGGATTCACGGCCAGGATGTAGGCCATGGTAAGGAAAGTGGTAATGCCCGCAAGGATTTCCGTGCGCACACTGTTCACCTTCGAATCAAAACCAAAGAGTTTCTCGAAAGCAGGTTTCATTTCATGAAACATTAAATGTTAACGTTACCCCCTCCAGAAACCCCTCCCCTCGGGGGAGGGACTTGGAGAAGTATTATATTAGAAGACCCACTTGGCACCAAGGCAGGGGCGCACCTTGAAGCCGTCGTAACCGGCAAAATTGGCAGAGAGTTCCACCTCGCCGCCCAGGTTGAGGTTAGGGCAGCCGAAGAAGCGGCCCACGTTGTACCAGATCTGGGGCTCGGAGATGAACACCACCTTGCGGGCCTGCGTGGCGCCTTCCATGAAGTTCACGACATTCTCACCCCACACATCGGCAAAGCCGCTGAAGCGGAGGCCTTCCACACCGAAGAGATCCTGCATGCCCCACACGAAGGTGAACTGCACGGGAACATCGCTGGAAGCAATGCCGTTGAAGGTCTTGAAGAGAAGCTTGAAGTTGAAGGTATTCTTGAAATCCTTGCTATGCAGGAAGTAGTCAAGACCCACGAGGAAATTGGAGTTGTGGAAGTTGATACCGCCATTGTACTCCACATGCAGGCTGAGGGGTGCCACAGGGGTGTTCTGCCAGAAATTGAGGCAGCGGGCAATCTCCATGTAGGAGCCGCTGGGGCCTACTTTCTTGTCATTCACCTTGTCATTGAAGTCGTAGTCAATGAAGAAGAAGGTGTTTCCCCAGTTGTCATTGTAGAAGCCCTCGAGAGTGGTAGTGAAATGTCCACGGTCTTTACCAAAATCGTAGAAAACCTGGAGATTGGTCTGGGCCTTGGCCACCTGGCCAAGAGCAAGCGTTGCCACGGCAACGGCAAGGATAGTTTTTTTGTTCATAAAACGTAGTTTATGGGTTTTGTTATTATTTCCTCAAAGAGGGATTGATCTCAAAATTAACGGCTTTGTCGGCATCGGGGTTGGCACCGAACTCGTAGTCCTTGCCCGGCAGCACGGCGTTGAGCACCACGCCCACCAGGGCAGCCAGGGCCAGACCGCTGAGGCTGGTGAAGCCCAGGGAGATGGAGTCGTTGGCGCCGTACTTGATGCCGATGGCCAGCACCAGGATGAGGGCCATCACAATGACATTGCGGCTCTTGGTAAAGTCAACTTTGTTCTCCACCACGTTGCGCACGCCCACGGCGGAAATCATACCGTAGAGCACCAGGGACACGCCGCCGATGGTAGCAGCCGGCATGCAGCTGATAAGGGCGCTGAACTTGGGGCAGAAACTGAGAACGATGGCAAAGCAGGCGGCGATGCGGATGACGCGGGGGTCGTACACCTTGGTGAGGTTGAGCACGCCGGTGTTCTCACCATAAGTAGTGTTGGCGGGAGCACCGAACAGGGAAGCCAGGGAAGTAGCCAGACCGTCTCCCATGAGGGTGCGGTGCAGGCCCGGATCCTCCAGGTAGTTGATACCGGTGGTGGAGGAAATGGCGCACATGTCGCCGATATGCTCCATCATGGTAGCAAGCGAAATGGGAACAATGGCAATGACGGCGCTCACAATAAGGCCCCAGTTGGGATTCTTGAACACATGGAAAACGGTATTCTCCCAGTGGAAAGGAAGGCCGATCCAGGCAGCCTCCTTCACGGCGGAGAAATCACACAGGCCAAAGCAGGCAGCCACCAGATAAGAGCCAAGCACACCCATGAGGATGGGGATGATCTTGATCATGCGCTTACCCCAGATGTTGCACACCACGATGATGGCAATGGCAAGCACGGCGATCCACCAGTTCTGGTTGCAGTTGGAGATGGCGCTTCCGGAAAGGGTAAGGCCGATGGCGATGATGATGGGACCCGTCACGATGGGCGGGAAGAAGCGCATCACCTTGCGGGCGCCGAAAGCAGCGAAGAATGCAGCCAGGATGAAATAAATAATGCCTGCCGAGAATACTCCGATGCAGGCATAGGGAAGAGATTCCGCGGCGCTCAGGCCCTGGGCTTCACCCATGGAGACTACCGCTGCGTAGCCGCCAAGGAAAGCGAAGGACGAGCCGAGGAAAGCCGGCACCTTCATCTTGGTAAGTAAATGAAAAATGAGCGTACCCAGACCGGCGAATAGGAGGGTGGCACTCATGCTGAGCCCGGTGATGACCGGGACAAGGACAGTGGCTCCGAACATGGCAAACATGTGCTGAAGCCCCAGGGTAAGCATCTTGCCCTTACCTAAGGTACGGGCATCGTAGATGGCCTGCTGATTGTGTGTCATAAAATATAAATAGGTTAAAAAGTCTCCAAGGTAAGATTATGACCGGGCAAAGTTAGCTGAATAATCCCTCTTCAGCAAACTTTGCCCGCAAAACTTTTCAACAGGGTATTGTTAACGATCCACGTAATAGCCCAGACCCGTGGTCTCTCCGGACTTGCGGAAGTACTCCCGGAGCTTCCGGGCACTTTCCTCCTTGTCGTACATCTCCTCGTAGTCGTGGTGATAATTGGCATCGGGAACGACATGGACGTCAAAACGCAGTTCCGCCATGCCGGAGGGTGCGATATTCCCCCAGAACCGGATGGAGTGTTCCACGCGTCCCACATTCTTGCGGGAATCATACCGGAGCGTCACATATGTAAAACGCTCGGGCGGCACCACCAGCTCTTGGTCTCCGTCCATTATGATGCAGCCGCACGAGGGCTGGATGTCCCGGATCACCAGCGGCACCTTTCCCGTATTGTTCACACGGATGGTCACGGTAAGTTCCTGTCCCTGCAGGATGGGATAGTAGTGACGGACAGGATCCCGGATTTCCACGGTCGTGTACTGCACCCGCGTGGTGCAGCCCACAAGGACCAGGAAGAAAACCCATATATAAAGAAACCGTTTCATTCTAGCGGAAGAAAATTTCGTCTATGCCGAAGTTCCGGGCGTTGGATTCCTTGAGGCGCACCGTCACGCGGGAAGGCCGGCCGAAGCCCACGTTGCCCTTGAAGATCACCCGCTCCCCTTCGTCGAAGTAGCTGCCCAGCCCCTCCCGGCGAAGCGTTGCCAGCAGGCGGTCATCGGCCCAGATTTCCACGTCCAAAGGCGGCGCCATGCGATGCCGCTCGCTGTTGAGGAAGGAGATGGTCATCTCGCCGGTCTTTCCCGACACGGCCTCTGCGGGAAGCTCGATATAGCAGTCGGCCTGGGGATAGATCTGCCAGCCCCAGTGGTAGTTCTGCGAGATGCCCGCCACGCCGTCGGTGAGGTAATGCGTGGAGAAAAACTGCTCGCCGGCATGCACGCGCAGCGGCTGGCGCAGGAGATGGTCCCGCATCCACATCTGGCCGCTCAGCCACAGCTCCACCTCGTTCTCGTAGTCGGCCACATACACACCGCTTTCGTTAACGCGGTCCATGTGGTCCATGGACGTGTTCTCGTTGTCGGTAAGAAGATAGACATCGTCTTCGTCGGTCATGATCTTAAGGTCTTCCACGGCGGCCCATACCTCGGGCTTCACCACCCACTCGTCTCCCACGAGCTCGGCAAAGCCACCGGGTTTGAGGCCATTGAGGCGGCACATTTCCAGGAACGAGAAGCTCACGAACTGGCGCGTCTTCTCATACAGGACCCGCTCCCGGTGCGTCATCTCCATCTCGGAGGCCCGGAGGAAAACGTAGTAGAACTCACGGAAGTCCCGCTCGTTGAGGTAGGTCTTCACGGCCTCGTCCATGCCGCCGTAGAGCGGAAGCTCGGAGCCCGAGCGGCGGGCGCGGTCCTCCAGACCCATGAGGTAGGACATATAGAAAGAGCCGACGTGCGGCATGGCATCCTGGTAATACTCCTCCACCATGTGCCGGATGTCGGCGTCGGGATCCAGGAGAAGGTTCGCCAGCACAAAGGAGTACATCTCCTGCTGGTTGGAGTAGAAATAGCCGCTGCCGTTGAGGAAAATGCCTTTCACTCCCTTCTTCCGGTACTCCTGGAAGCGCTTCTGCATCACATAAAGCACGGGATACGGGGAAAGATAGTCGTCAAAGTTGTTCACATAGTCCCAGATGTAGACGTTGTCCGTCACCTTTTGCCAGTCCTCCAGGAGCTTGAAAAAAGCCTTCGCGGCCGGCGTATCCTCCATCGTGCGCGGATAGTCGATGGCCGACAGGAACACTCCCGCATTGAGAGGAAGCGGATGGTCCGGGATGGCCGATGTCGTGGAATATCCCGGAATGAAGAAAGTGTGGTGCGGGAAACGCGCCGCCAGCCGTTCTACGAAACTCAAGACCGCCGGCATGGCGTTGCCGGGCTTGTTGCCCGCCGCCTCGCAGCGCCGGCACATGCACACGATGCTGTTATCGTTGGGGCCGATAGTCATACGGTAAGGAGTCGTCGTGCCATCTCCATACTGGTCCTGGATGAACTGCACCGTAAGGTCAAAGAGTTTGTCGGAGGAGAAGCAGAACTGGTTGGCGTGGGCCAGGCCGCCCGTCCTGGCCAGGATTTCCTGGTCCATGTTCTGGTAGCCGAAGGAAAGGTCTCCGTTACT
>DGHE01000184.1 GCA_002392525.1 Bacteroidales bacterium UBA3856
GCCATTCGTGAGCGCGTAGTCCGTGCCTGCCAGATCGACGCAGATCCTGCAGGGTATCACCCGTGCAGCACTGCAGACCAAGTCGTTCATGTCGGCTGCATCGTTCCAGGAGACCACGAAGGTGCTCAACGAAGCTGCCATCCGCGGCAAGCAGGACTTCCTCGAGGACATGAAGGAGAACGTCATCTGCGGTCACCTCATCCCGGCCGGTACCGGTCTTGCCCGCTACCAGGACATCGTGGTAGGCTCCAAGACCGACGCCATGGACATGATGAACGAACTGTAATTGTCATTCTGAGCGAAGCGAAGAATCTTCTGATAGAACAGGGGGTGGCCTTTTGGGTCACCCCCTGTTTGTCTTTGGCCGATATTTTGCATAACTTTGTGTAAAATCAGACATAGACATGAAGACAATGCGCTACCTGTCATGGCTGGCGATAGCTGCCATGATGCTTGCGGGCTGCAGCACCCGTATTACTCCATATTACCCTCATGGTGGTGGAAGCAATCCCGGTGGCAGTACGCCCGGAGGCGGATCGGGCGGTTCCCAGCCCACTACGCAGGTGAATTTCCGGACCGACTGGAACGTTACGTATGAGGGCCGCACAGACCTGGAGGACGCGAACGAACGTGTAGAGGAATTCCTCATCAACTATACCGGCAACCATTACTTTTTCCTTCGCACGCTCAGTGACGAGGACTTCGCCTCCATTTACAATTCCGAGGTGAAGGACCTCATCGAGGGAGAAGTGAAGGACCTCAATACCATCGCCGGCAACAAGAATATCGAGTTCGAGAAGCTGGACGGCCTCTATACCAAGAAGGTCAAGACGCTTTACCTGGACATCATGGTCCACGGAGAATACAACCTCTTCCTCATCGAAGTGGATAAGGACGGAAAGCCCACCTACAACTACACCAAGACCAAGATTGAGGTGGTGGAAGAGGACCAGACCTACGAGTACAAGACCTGGCTGGGCGTATGGACGGTCTCGGACGGTTATGTAGGCTACGACATCGAGATATCGGCCCTGGAGAACAACTACCTCTACCGCGTCGACGGCTGGGAGACCGGTCCCGCCGCAGGAGACGTCCAGATGAACCAGGACGACGACTGGCTACAGACCAAGCTGCTGGCCGATGGCACCATGAGCATCCCCATCCAGTTCATCGCCTCCTATGACAATTACGAGGACCTGGGAGACGTGGACTACATGTTCGTGGGCACCTACGTGGAAAGCACCGGCATGCGCGTAGACGACTGGGAAGGCTGGGAGGTCGCCTATGCCGATAAGGACGACGGCGTCAACTATGTCCTGCACGGCGGCTCCACCGAGTACGAAGTGGATGGACAGACCTTCACCACTCCCTACAACAGCATGCGCTACTCGCTCTACAGCTACAAGGACGAGTGTTGGCAGCATTTCCACTCCGCCGTTCCACAGTTCACGGACAAGAACGGCCGTCAGCTGACCATGGTCCGCACCAAGGCTTCTTCCGGAGTGGACCGCACACCCGTTCACACCAGGAACTACCTTCGTAAAACACAGCCCCGGCAACATGTGAGCCGGAAAATGAATAAGCGTTAAAGACCTATGAAAAAAATCTTTTTGGGAGCGCTGTCGGCGCTCCTTCTTGCCGCCTGCTCGGCACCTTCCCCTTTGAAAGTGATGTCCTACAACATTCGCTACGGCACGGCCGATGACGGCGTGTATAGCTGGCCGTGCCGCCAGGACGCTGCGGTGGCCATGATCGAAGACCAGCATCCGGCTGTATTCGGCGTACAGGAAGGACTTCGTTTCCAATTGGATTTTATCGCGGAAAAATGCCCCGAATACAAGTATGTGGGTGTTGGCCGTGAAGACGGAGAGGCCGGGGGAGAGCACATGGCCGTTTTCTACGACACCACGCGCGTGGACCTGAAAGACTGGGGCACCTACTGGCTCTCGGAAACCCCCGATGAACCGTCCAAGGGCTGGGATGCCGCCTGCAAGAGAACCGCTACCTGGACGCTCCTGTACGACAAGAAGACCGACAAGCATTTCTATTTTGTAGATACGCATCTGGATCATGTGGGCGAAGTGGCCCGTGAGAAGGGACTGGCCCTGGTGGTGGAGCGCATCGGCGCCATGAATCCCGAGAACTATCCCATGATTCTCCTGGGAGATTTCAATGTCTTCCCCGACGACCCTTGCCTCGCCGGTCTTCGTGCCGTCATGACGGACGCACGTGAAGTGGCCCCCGTTACTTCCGCCGAAAGCACCTACCACGGCTACGGAACGGTGGCGAAAGCCCCCATCGACTATATCTTCTATTCCGGATTCTCCGGCTGCGAGGAGTTCGCCCGCGTGACAAAGCCTTACCTGGAGTGCCCGTACGTGTCCGACCACTATCCCGTTACGGCGGTCCTTAAGTACTAGGCCTTTCCAATCTCCATGAGCCGTTTCTCAAACTCTTCGTTGGGATAGATGGAAGCGTTGCGCAGTTTGACGCGGTAATTGTAGATGGTAGAAGGAGACTTCTTGAGGAAACGGGAGATATCGGCCGATTCCGTTACTCCCAGCCGGATAAGCGCAAAGATGCGCAGTTCATTGGAGAGCTTGCCTGCGGGCAGGCTCTTTCCTATTTGCTGGTCTTCCTTGAGCAGGGCGTTGAGATCCCTCACAAAGTCCGGGAAGACGCTGAGGAACGTCTTGTCAAACTCCTGGAGCAGGGTCTCCCTTTTTGCGTCGATGAAATCGTCGGAGCGGAGAACCTGGATAATCTCGTCCATGTCTTTGGACTTGGCCACCACGCGGATGGAGGAGCGGTATTCCTCCAGGCTGCCTATGTGTGATGCAAACATGGCGGCATACTGCCCCAGAGTGGCTTCCCGCAGCTCGTTTGCCTGTTTCACCTGTATCAGGGATTGCTTGAGCCGCTGCTGATACTGTCTGATGGTGATGAGGATGATGATACAGGTGGCAAGGAGAAGGGCCAGCAGCACCATGATGATCATGATGCCCTTGTAACGCTGTTTGCTCACGTTGTCGTAGGACGAGATGACCTCCGGCATGAAGGCGGCAATTTCGTTGAGACACACGCGCGCATCGGAAACGGTTGCGTCATTGTATGCGCGCGTGACATACGAGAACGCCCGGTCCGTGTGGCCCTGCTGCATGGCCATGCGGGCTGTCTTGATGAGCGAGCGGGAAGAGCGGACTGCCTCGTTCAGGTCGTAGCAGGCACTGATGGCATTGTGGGTGAGGGCCATTTCCATATTGCCTTCCTGCTGGTAGGTCTTGGCCAGGCAGTAGTGCAGGATGGACAGCTCGTCGGGGTCTGTGGGGTTTGTATCCAGGTATTTCTGCAGCTGGGCGCGGGCCTGCTCCGGATGCCCGCTGTCCATCTCGTTCTCGGCCAGGTACGTGTGGTAATATAGTACGGTGGTGTCGGCCGCCGTGAAGATGAGGTTCCGGTAGTAGCGTTCCTGGGTATCCAGCCGTCCCTTGAACAGGGGGTCCTTGTTGGTGATGTTGAGACCGTGGCGCAGGGTAATGAAGGTGCGGTAGTAGGAAACCAGCGCGCGGGGGGCATCGCCCGGCCTGATGTCCATCTCCTGCAGCACTTCCTCGGCATAGCGGTACATGCCCGAAATGACATATCGGTCGGCCCGGTCGTTGAGGGCCGCGTTGATGAGGGTGCGGTCTCCGATTCGGCGGGCCGTCTCCTCTTCCAGGTGCGCGTATCTCAGGGCCGAGTCCAGGTCGTAACGGGCGTACTCCTCGTACAGGCATTTTTGCAGGTGGAAGCGGAGCTCGTCAGAGCCGACGCTCTTCAGCTGACTGCGGAATGCCTCGATACGGGCTTCCTTCCGGGCCGTGATGTCCTTTTCTCCGTCTATGAGCTGGTCCAGCCTGAGCAAGGCTGCTTTGAGCTGGGGCGAAGACTCACAGAAATCCCCGGAGATGAGCACGGCGGAAACAATCCAAATAATAAAACCCGTATGGGACATGGCGGTTTGTTTTTAATTTTATTTACAAATGTAGTAAAAATTTATAAATGGCC
This sequence comes from Bacteroidales bacterium UBA3856, assembly GCA_002392525.1. Next base: position 4,048 of record DGHE01000184.1, read on the forward strand.
AATAATGAAACTCTACTAAAATGAGTTTTGGGGTTATATTGCAACTATCTGACAATCAATTCGTATTAATGTTTCCATTTGTGGATGTCATCTACTATTCTTCCCCTTGCTGTTTTATATGCCCGCACGTTCGCGTAATTTTGCACTGGGCAAAACGCAAAATCATTCGCCGAATTATTAACTCTAATCCCAAACCAATATGTTTCACAAAAAACTGTTCTCTGTACTGCTCGTGCTGTTAAGCATGGCGGTATCTTTTGGCGCGCATGCGCAGAAGCAGACAGTGAGTGGTACCGTGTCCGACGCCATCGGCCCCATCGTTGGAGCCGTGGTCCAGGCAGAAGGGACCAATGCTGTTACAGACATGGATGGCCACTTCGCCATCACAGTTTCTTCCCGTGCCGTACTGGAAATCTCCTGCCTGGGCTACAAGACCCAGCAGGTTCCCGTTAACGGACAGACTCGCATCAACATTACCCTCGTGGAAGACAGCTTCGCACTGGACGAGGCTGTTGCCGTGGGTTACGGTACAACCAAGAAGGCTAACCTCACCGGCGCCGTATCGGTGGTGAAGTCTGAGAGCATCAAGGACCGTTCGGCCCTGGATGTGGCCCAGATGCTGCAGGGCTCGGTTCCGGGTCTCAACATCACCTCCGCCTCCGGCCGTCCCGGCCAGGCCGCTACGCTCAATATCCGAGGTTGGAACTCCATCAACGGCGGTTCTCCGCTGGTGCTGGTGGACGGTGTGGAGGGTGACCTCCAGTACCTGAACCCGGTGGACGTGGAGTCGGTCTCCGTCATCAAGGACGCTGCCGCCGCAGCTATCTACGGCGCCAAGGGATCGGCCGGTGTCATCCTGGTGAGCACCAAGAGCGGAAGCAAGGAGAAGGATGGCAAGGCCACCGTTACCTATAGCGGCCGCGTGGGTTTCACCGCCCCTACCGCCTCCACCGACTGGGAAACCCGTGGCTACTACAGCGTGTACCTGAGCAACTTCTTCATGAAGGCCTACAACGGCAGTGTCCTGTACGACTACAGCGCCGCCGACATGCAAGAGCTCTGGGACCGCCGCTACGACGTCACCGAGAATCCCGCCCGTCCGTGGGTAGTCATCTCCCAGGACCAGAGCGGGAAAGACATCTATAATTATTATGCCAACACCGACTGGTGGCATGTGCTGTATAAGGACAACAAGCCCACCACCAGCCATACCATCACCGCCAGCGGCGCCACCAAGAGCGTGAACTACCTGGTATCGGCCGGTTACGTGTACGAGCAGGGTATGTTCAACATCAACCCCGACCACTACGACCGCTATAACCTGCGTGCCAAGGTGGGCTTCGACGTGACCAGCTGGCTCAAGATCGGCAACAACTTCAGCTACTTCAACAGCGCGTACTTCTATCCCGGCCGCGGCGGTATCAACAATTCCCTCTACGGCGCATCGGCCCACGCTCCGGCCAGCTATCCGGCCTACAACCCGGACGGCACCAACCTGTACGCCACCCGCTACAACAACAACGTGCTCATGGATGGCCTCATGATGGCCCTCAACAACGGAGACAGCAACACCGACCGCATTGACAACATCAGCAACACCTTCGATGTTACCATCACTCCTCTGAAGGGCCTCACCATCAAGGGCGATTTCACCTATGCCTTCAAGCTGGCGCGCAACACGAACCGCACCATGCCCGGTGAATACTCCAAGGATCCCGGCGTTATCGTCATCCAGGATTCCGGAGCCGCCTTTGAGAACAAACTCACGGAGACCTCCAACGTGCACACCTACCGTGCCGCCAACCTCTATGCCACTTACGAGCACAGTTTCGCCAGCGCCCACAACCTCAAGCTGATGGCTGGCGTAAACTATGAGACCAAGCACATCAAGGACCTGCAGGGCATCGGTTACGACTTGTACTCCTATGACCTGAACGACCTCAACCTCACCGGCGCCGATGCCGACGGCAACAAGCGCATGGAAGTGAGCGGCGGTCAGAACCAGTACAAGACGGCCGGTTACTTCGCCCGTATCAACTACGACTACAAGGGTAAATACCTCCTGGAGCTGAACGGCCGCTACGACGGTTCCTCACGCTTCCTCAGAGGCCACCGCTGGGTGTTCTCCCCGTCCGTCTCCCTGGGTTGGAGAATGAGCGAGGAGTCCTGGTTCGAGCCCGTCAAGGGCTGGTGGGATAACCTCAAGATCCGTGCATCCTTCGGCCAGCTGGGCAACCAGCAGATGAGCGACTACTATCCCGCCATCCGCACCATCTCCACCGGCTCGCTGTCCTCTTATCTTTTGGGCGATTCCAAGCCGGCCCTGGCCTCCATCTCGGCCCCGGTTTCCTCCGGCCTTACCTGGGAACGCTCCATCCAGAGCAACGTAGGCATTGACATGAACTTCTTCCAGAACCGTCTGGAGTTCTCGGCCGAAGCCTACATCCGCGACACCAAGGACATGCTCACCGCCGGCGAGGTGCTTCCCGCTACGTACGGTTACAGCAGCGCCCCCAAGGAGAACGTCGCCGACCTCCGCACCTACGGCTGGGAACTGAACATCGGCTGGAGAGATTCCTTCAAGCTTGCAGGCCAGCCGTTCAACTACAACGCCAGCTTCCTCCTGAGCGACTATACTTCCTATATCACCCGCTTCAACAACCCCGACAAGCTCTTTGCCAAGAACTACTGGGAGGGTATGCGCTACGGTGACATCTGGGGTTACCACATCGTGGGTCTCTTCCCCAGCGACGAGGCTGCCGCCGAATGGTCTTCCAAGGTGAATCAGGCCAATGTGAACGGCATCATCGACAAGAGCACGGGTGACATCAACCCCGTTACAGGCGCCCCCGGCGTACGTGCTGGTGACCTGCAGTTCGCCGACCTGGACGGCAACGGCATCATTGACAGAGGTAACGGAAAGGTGGGCGACAGCGGTGACTGGCAGGTCATCGGCAACAGCCAGCCCCGTTTCAGCTATGGTCTCAACCTGGGTGCATCCTGGTTCGGTTTCGACCTCTCCATGTTCTTCCAGGGTATCGGCCACATGGACTGGTATCCGCAGTATGAAGTGCGCCAGTTCTGGAGCCTGTATGCCCGTCCGTTCGCTACGTTCATTCCCCGCGACTTCCAGAACATGTACTGGACCGAGGAGAACCCGAATGCCTATTTCCCGCGTCCCCGCGGTTATGTCGCCGGCGTGGGTGCCGGCCGTGAGCTCACCGAGACCAACGACCGCTACCTGCAGAACATCGGCTATCTCCGTCTGAAGAACCTCACCTTCGGCTATACGCTTCCCCAGAAGTGGACCCGCAAGGCCGGCATCGAGCGCCTGCGCTTCTACTTCACCGGTGAGAACCTCTTCTACTGGGCTCCGGGCCTGCACTCCAAGTACATCGACCCTGAAATGGCCCAGACCAATGGCAACCTGCGCATCTACCCCTGGCAGAAGACCATCATGTTCGGCGTAGATTTAACCCTTTAATTGAGCTTTCCCTATGAAAAAGATAGCATATTTCCTGCTTCCCATCCTGGCCGGTTTTGCCTTTACCGGCTGCGACGACATGCTGGATGCTGTTCCCCAGGACCGCATGTCTCCCGAAAGCTTCTTTAAGACTGAGAAGGAGCTTAAGGCCTTCGGCATGAACCTGTATGGCATGCTGCCCGGTGGCGCGGACCTCTTCATGGAAGATGCCGACACCTATATGCAGATGGGCCTTGTGGACGAAATCAAGGGTAACCGTCAGACTCCTGCTTCTGGCGGAGGCTGGAGTTGGGGCGCCCTGCGCAATGTGAATACGCTGCTGGAGTACCTTCCCAACTGCTCCGATGCAGCTGTCCGTGCCAAGTACGAGGGCTTTGCCCGTTTCTTCCGCGCCTACTTCTACTTCGAGAAGGTCAAGCGCTTCGGAGATGTTCCGTGGTACGACAAGCCGGTGGGATCGGCCGATACCGAGGCCCTCAACCGTCCCCGCGACTCCCGTGAGTTCATCATGGGAAAGATGATCGAGGACATTGACTTCGCCATCGCCAACCTGCCCGCCACCAAGAGCGCCTACGAGATTACCAAGTTCACGGCCATGGCCCTGAAGTCCCGTTTCCTGCTCTTCGAAGGTACTTTCCGCAAATATCACACGGAGTTTGACTACGGCACCGACGCCCACACCTATGAGTGGTATCTGGACGAGTGCGCCAAGATCTCCGAAGAATTCATTGACAAGAGCGGTTACAGCATCCATACCGCCGGCGGTGCCAACAAGGCCTACTACTCCCTGTTCACCACTCCCAACGCTACCGAGAATATGGACGAGGTTATCCTGGCCCGTGACTACAACGTAGCCTACAGCGTGGTGCACAGCGCCAACAATACCATGCAGAGCGCTACCATGGGCCGTCACGGCATGACCCGCAAGCTGGTGGCCAGCTACCTGATGGCCGACGGCTCCCGCTTCACCGACAAACCCGGCTGGGAGACCATGGGCTTTGTGGAGGAGTCGCAGAACCGCGATCCCCGTCTCGCGCAGAGCATCCGCACGCCCGGCTACACCCGTCTCGGCAGCAGCGACCCCTGCGCTCCCAACTTCGTGTACTGCCTCACCGGTTATCACCCCATCAAGTATGTGATGGAGGCCGAGAAGGACATCTACAACGGCTCCGACGTAGACCTTATCATCATGCGCGCCGCCGAGGTGTACCTGAACTTTGCCGAGGCCAAGGCCGAGGCCGGCAAGCTCACCCAGGCCGACCTCGATAAGAGCGTGAACCGTCTGCGTGAGCGCGTGGGCATGCCGCACATGAATATGGCCGATGCCAACGCCCACCCCGATCCGTTCCTCACCAACGCCGAATGGGGCGGTTACCAGAACGTGACCGGCGCAAACAAGGGCGTTATCCTGGAAATCCGCCGTGAGCGTGCCGTCGAGTTGGCCCAGGAGGGCTTCCGCTACTACGACATCATCCGCTGGAAAGAGGGAAAAATCTTTGAGAAGCAGTTCTACGGCATGTATTTCCCCGGTGCCGGCGAGTATGACCTGAATAACGACGGTGTCATTGACATTGTGCTGTACACCGACGCAGAACCCGCCACCGCCGTTGCCGCCAAGTACAAGATCGGCAGCAATGACTTCATCCTCAGCGACGGCGCTTCCGGCAACGTGAATAACTACAAGGGCATTCACTGCACCTGGAACGAGGATCGCGACTACCTGTATCCCATCCCCACCGACGAGCTCAAGCTCACCGGAGGTGCTCTCAAGCAGAATCCCGGCTGGGATAATAAGTAACCCACTAAGATGCAAAAAGGTATGAAAAAGACAATATCCTATATGCTCATGACGGCCCTCGCGGTGCTCGCGCTGTCCTGCCAGAAGAAGGGCAGTGAGACAGGGAAGGCCGAGCCCACCATGAAGGGAGTCTTCTATGCCGATATTCCCGGCGAAAAGGCCGTGGTGGAGATTGCTCCCGGCGCCAGCAAGTCCTATACGCTGAAGGCCTGTGCCTTCCAGGACAACGTGACTGACATTACCATGAACTTCAGCTTCAAGACCAATCCTGAGGCTGTAGCTGCCTACAACGCTGCCAACGGAACCTCCTATGAGATGGCTCCCGGATCGGCCTTCGAGTTCGTGACCAACGAGGTCATGCTTCCCCGTTACGCCAAGGCCTCTACATCGGCCCGCGTGAAGGTGAGCGCATCCGGTCTGGAGAAGGACGTTACCTACATCCTCCCCGTTACCCTGGACAAGGCTGTCCAGACGGAGAACTGGGCGGTGGCCGATACCCTGGCCGCCTACGTCCTGTTCAAGATGAGCGACTACGACCCCAATGGCCCCGGCACCGAGAACAACCCTTATCCCATTGCCTCGGTGGATGACCTCAAGGGTATGGGCACCAAGCTGGTAGAAGGCTCCAAGGTTTACTTCAAGCTGGATGCCGACATCGACATGGCCGGTGTGACTGAATGGACGCCTGTGTGCACGGCTTCTCCCTACAAGCCCTTCGTCCTGGACGGTGCAGGTCACACCATCTCCAACTTCAAAGGTACGACCAGCCTCTTCGGCTGCGTAGCCGGCAAGATCTCCAATCTCAATGTGACGGGTGTCGTCATTGAAAACGCTTCCGGCCCCATTGGCATCCTGGCTGCCTATGGCGGCGAAGAGGGCAATCCCCTGACCGTCGATCACGTGCACGTGCAGGGTAAGATTACCAATACCCAGTCACACGGCACCGGCGGTCTCTTCGGTGTCATTTCCGAAGCTGCCATCAATGCCTGCTCGGCCGATATCGTCATCGTTTCCAATAAGTACGATTCGGGCGGTATCTATGGATACGACAACTCTCCGGCCGGCAAGAAGAGCATGATCACCAACTGCTGGACCAGCGGCGACATCACAGGTAACCGTATGGTGGGCGGCATCGCAGGCATGCTTTCCAACAAGGAGAACGAGTGTGTCATTTCCTGCTGCTATTCCACCGCTGCCGTGCACGCACAGTTCCAGTATGGCGGTCTCGTGGGCAATGCCATCAAGGGTGACAAGTCCGGCAACGCTACCACGGTCATCAACAACCATATCGAGAAGTGCCTTGCCTGGAACCAGGCCGTATATTCCGACGTGGCCGATGACGCCGTCCACTACAGTGCCGGTGCCGTCGTGGGCTTCACCGCTCTCAAGAACTACCATGTAGACTGCTACCGCCGCGCCGACCTGGACTTCCGCGAGTGCCCCGGCAACGCTTCCAACGTGCTGGTAGACCAGGCCAATTCCTCCCCGGACAATCCGCTGGTTGAGGTGGCGGTATCTTCGGGTGCAACCAACTACAACTTCCCTTACCACGGCAAGGCTGCCGCTGCGGGCGAAACCGCTTCCCAGGTGGCCAAGAAGCTGGGCTGGGATGAGAGCATCTGGGACCTTTCCGGCGCTCTTCCTTTCTTCAAGGGCGGTGACGCTCCCGTCATTATCGAAGACGACAATGCAGGCGGCCAGCTTCCCGATTTCGATGAACATGACTTCTACAACAAATAAACACGCTGAGGTATGAAAACGATCAAATATATTGTAGCAATGCTTGCCGGCGTGGCCGCTCTCTCCTGCGTAAAGGAAGCGGGTAAGGATTTGCCGGCTCCTGAGGCCGATGGACTGATTACCATCAAGGCCGGACTGCCTGAGGATGTTCTCACCAAGGCAGGCGCCCATGTGGGCTTCTCCTGGTACTGGGGCGAGGGCGACAAGATTGCCGTCACCGGTGCCGAGGACACCCAGATTTATAAAATCAAGGAAGGCTTTACACCCAAGTATGCCGAGTTCGTGGGCCGTCCTGTGAAGGGCGACAGTTTCACCATCTCCTTCCCCGACAACGCCGCCACGGCCGATTGGACTGGCCAGACCCAGGCGGGCAATGATTCCTATGCCCACCTGAAATATGCCGCCCAGCTCTCCGACGTGGACGAGTACCTGAGCTTTGCTTTCAAGCCCGAATGGGCCGCTGAGCATAACGGTACCATCAAGCAGACGGGCGTGATGAAGATGGTCATCGCGCTTCCCGACACCGTGACTGCGGTGAACAACGTTTCCATCGCCGCCGAAGAAGCCATCTTCTTCAAGGGCAATGGAGACGACAAGGTGAAAAAGCTGGAACTGGCTGTAACTGGTGGCGTTCCCGCTCCCGATCACAGCTTCACGGCCTGGTTCACCACTTCCTGGAATGATGTGACCGTCCCTGCCGGCACCACCCTCACCGTGAGCGTGAAGACCAAGGGCGAAACCATCGAGAAGGACATTACCTTCACCGAGGAAGCTGTCCTGATGGGCGGGAAGGTGAACAACTTTGTCATCGACGCCACGGGCTGGTCCATCCTTACCAACCGCTATGCTTCCGGTAAGGGTACGGCCGAAAAGCCCTGGGTCATCGTGACTCCCGAGCAGATGCTCTACATGGCCGAAGACCTGGTGGCGGGCGAGTGCCGCTACTTCAAGCTGGGGGCCGATATTGACATGACCGGTATCGAGTGGAAACCGCTGAATGCTGCCGGTCCTTACGACAAGAAGATTGATTTTGATGGTGACAATCACACTATCGCCAACTTCAGCTGCTCGGCTGCCAGCTATCCCAGCTTCTTTGGCGTGCTGTACGGCAAGTGCTACGACGTGAAGTTCCAGAATGCCACCATTCAGGCTGCCTCTAAGGGTTGCGGTATTCTGGGTGGCTATGGCGGCACCGGCGGAAAGCCTTGTGAAGTCAACAATGTCCATGTCGAGGGAACCATTACCAGTACGGCAGGCAACTGTGTCGGCGGTATGTTTGGTACGGGCCGCGAAGCAACCATCTCCAACAGCTCTGCCAATGTGGTGATCAACTGCGTTGGACAGCAGAACGGCGGTATTATCGGAGTAGATGCCGGTACGGGTGTTACTATCAGCAACTGCTGGACCTCCGGTTCCATTACTTCCACTGCTTCCGTCGTAGGTGGTATCTGTGGTGAACTGCTTGTGGTAAACAGCTCTGTTACCAACTGCTTCTCAACCATGACCCTGAAGACGCAGTTCTATTTTGGCGGTATTGTCGGCAAAGCAAATGGCAGTGGTATAAAGGGTCAGAAAGCCAATAACGCCAACTCGACCATGAGAGCGACCATTGCCGACTGTATTGCCTGGAATAATGAGCTCACCACCAATTGCACCGATGCCAACGAGCATTACAGCAATGGCGCCATCATTGGCTCTACAGGCCAGAAGAACACGCTGAAAAACTGCTGGCGCAAGGCCGCCTTGGTGTTCAATGATTGTGCTGGTAATGCAGCCGCGGGTGGTTATGCCCCTGTTGACCAGGATGATGCCAATCCCGACAATCCGCTGGTCTGGGGAACCGGAACCTACAGTTGCGGTTACCACGGCAAGGCTGCCGGCGCTACCGAGACCCTGAGTCAGGCAGCTCAGCGCATCGGCTGGAGCTCCGAAGTCTGGGACTTCAGCGGTGATACCCCTAAACTCAAGTAAAGAATGAAACTGAATCGATTCATTTTACTGGCGGTTCTCATGCCCCTGCTCCTTGGTGGTTGCGGGGGCAAGGAACCCGTTCCTGAACTTCCCCCGCCCGTAAGCCCCGAAGAAGTGGATCCGCCGTCCGGCGGCGGTTCGGAGGAAGGTGGATCCGGCAAGGAAGTCACTCCCCTCGGCGAAGGGTGGAGTGCCAAGCAGATCGAAGAAGGCATCATTTACTATGCCTTCAACGGTACCGACGAAATTACCGGCAAGCACCAGGAGGCCTTTGCCGTGGACATTGACCTGGGTAACCCCAATTACCAGATCAAGTACGTCTACAAGAGCCCCCGCGTGACCACCTCGAGCGCTTTCCGCTCCGACCCCAAGGCCATTGCCGCCATCAACGCCAATTATGAGATAGGCTCCATTTATTTCCGCCTGAACGGGGCAGAAATCTATGGCCTTCCCAACACCACCATCGGCGACACCGGCATTCCCAACTGGAAGAGCGAGGCTGCCTTTGCCATTACCGGAGACCGCAGCGTGAAGTTCCTCTGGGCCGGCTCCCAGAAGAAGGGCGAAGTGACGGTTCCTCAGCAGAGGGACTACTACAAGAGCCTTTCCGTGACGGAGTATCCCAGCTTCATGACCAGCGCCCCCATGCTCATTGACAACTTTGTCAAGGTGGGCGAGAATTTTGCCGATTACAACAAGACTCTCCCCAGCAGCCTGAGCAGCGAAGACCCCGACAAGCACCAGCGCACGCTGCATCCGCGTACGGCCGTGGCCCTCACCGAGAAGAATCACCTGATCTTTTTCGTGGTGGACGGCCGCATCAAGAGCAAGGGCATGAGTGCCCGCCAGCTTACGCGCTTCCTCGTGAAGTGGTTCAATCCGCAGTACGCCCTCAACCTCGACGGCGGCGGTTCGACCTCCATGTGCGTGGAAGGGCTGGGCAACAGCACCACCCACATCGTCGACTCCCCCATCGACAGCGGCAAACCCGGACAGGAACGCGCCCGGGATACCCATATCGTCATCGTTGAAAAGTAAACCCCTCTATCCATGAAAACAAGACATTTCCTTTATCTGGCCTTCGCCGTGGCGGCACTCGCCTCCTGCGAGAAGAAGGAACCCGCCGCCCCCAACGAAAACGGCAACGGCGGCGGCAATACCCCGAGCGGAATCCAGGTGAACCTTCCTTCCAGCGGCCCGCTCAGCGTGTACCGTTGGAGTGAAGCCGACCAAATCCGCATCGGAAAGGGCGTATATACCCTCAAGAACGGCGCCGGCACCGTCAGCGGTCTCTTTGAAGGGACCCCTGCGGAGGACAAGTTCTATACCATCGCCTATCCGGCCGACATCACCGGCACCGACACCTATCTGGCCTACTCCCTGACGGGACAGAGACAGAGCGGAAACGGCTCGGTGGAACACCTCATCACGACGGCCCTACTCGAAGACGTCACCTCCTGGGAAAACATCACCCTCTCCAAAGAGTGGGCCTCTTCCAAGGGCGGCATTTTCCGCAGCAACGGCGTCGTGGCCTTCAACCTTACGCTGCCCGCCGATGCCGGCGCCCTGACAGCCCTGACCCTCACCGCCTCCGGCAAGACCTTCCCGGTCAACAACTCCGGCACCGTTGAGGCGGAAAGCCTGGAACTGCAGCTGGCCAACGTTTCCGCCACCGCTCCGGTCAAAGCCTACCTGGCCGTCAGTGAAAAGACCGTCGACCTGCCCGCCGGAACCCTGAGGCTTACCGTCGAAGGCGCCACGACCTACTCCGTCCTGGTCCCCCAGGCCGTGAAGATGGGCGCGGGCATCCTCACGGACATCACCCTCAGCGATGCGTCCGCATGGGAGGCCTATACCCCCATCAAGGGTGAAGGGACCCAGGCAGCCCCGTACATCCTCCAAAAGCCGGAGAACCTGGAACAGATGGCGGACCTGCTGGTGAAAGGCAAGACCGTCTGGTTCGAACTCGGCGCCGACATCGATATGTCGGGCATCCAGGGATGGGATCCGCTCAACATTGTCGCGCCTTACAACCTTGCCGTCCATTTCGACGGAAAAGGCCATACGATTTCGAACTTCAAGTGCGATTCGGGCATCTACCCGAGTTTCTTCGGCGCGCTCAACGGCACGGTCCAGAACGTCGTCTTCGACCATGCGGAGATTGACGGAGCCGGCAAGGCCGGCGTCGTGGCCGGCTACTGCGGTACCAACCTCGGCAGTGCCGACGCGCCTCAGTACGTCAACGGAACCATCACCGGCGTCACGGTGAAGAATTCCTCGGTCAAGACCGACTCCTATGCCGGCGGCATTGCCGGACAGGTGTACTGCCCGACCGTCATTTCCGACTGCCATGTCCTCAACACCACCCTCAGTTCGACGGGGGACCGCGTGGGCGGGATCGCCGGCCAGTGCGGCGTTTCCAACTTCCGGGTCGGTATCACGGTCAAGGATTGCACGGCGGAAAACATCACCGCCGATGCCCAGAAGAACATCGGTGGTCTGATCGGTGTCAGTTATAGCGACACGCGTAATTGTACGGCTTCCGGCCATTTGACGACCAACCTCGAGTACACCAAAGAAGTATCCGTGGGCGGTCTCATCGGCCATCTGGAGATTGGCTCGGCGGCAGACTGCTCCGCTTCCACCGTGATCGAAATGACGGTGAACGGACGCGCTCAAGGCGGATTCGTCGGGACCTTCAAGTCCGGCAAGATCGAGCGCTGCTACGCTACCGGCAATGTCACCAGCCTTCAGCGGAACGTCGGCGGCTTCGTAGGCCTCATCCAGGCGCAGTACGAATCGGCCACCCTTGAGAACTGCTATGCCACCGGCACGGTGACATCCAATTCCTACCATGGCGGTTTCGTGGGGCTGGTGGACGGTCAGCCGTTTGACGTCCTCATCAAGGACTGCTACGCCAGCGGAGACGTGATCGCCACCAACTTCGCCGCCGGCGGTTTCATCGGAGTCCAGTCCTCCACCCATCTCCAGGTCATCCACTGTGCCGCCTGGAACGCGAATGTCACGGCCGGAGCTTATGCGAATGTGAACTGGTCCAGCGCGGCCTTCTGCGGCGTCACCTATCCGCTGACGACCCTGACCGGCTGTTACCGCAACCCTGCCATGAAACTCACCGCGCTCTGGGTCCCCGCCGCGGATTATTCCCATCCGGACGTCAGCCCGACCGCTCCGCTCATCAAGCAGGACGGTACGCCGACGAAGGCGACCTCCACAGCAAACGATCAGGACGGTTATCCGCAGTTCCCTTATCATGGACACGTCGACCCCGGGAAGACGCTCTCGCAGTTGGCCTCCTCAACCCTCGGCTGGTCCAGTTCTGTATGGGACTTCAGCGGTGCGCTGCCGGTACTGAAATAGCCTATGAAACGCAGTTTGCATCTTTTGGTCATGGCCGCCGCCCTTCTGGCAGCGGCCATTTCCTGTGGGAAGACCACCCAGCCCGTTCCTGAGACGGCGATGCCCGCGGGGCTGGAAATCAGCGGAGACGGAACCGAAATCGCCATGGTCCAGGCCATGACGCCGGTTGCCGAAGGGATCTGGGACCTGTATGGCACTTTCCGGAGCGGCCAGGTCAAAGTCGCCGAAACCGGCGGAAAAGAATTCGTTTCCTTCCGGGTAACACCCCTCAAGGAAGGGCTCTGCCGCCTCAGGGTCAAAGCCGACAAGACGTGGAGCCTCGTCCATATCAACAAGGTCTCCCTGGTCGTCACCGAAGGCGACGGGGAGGCTCCCAAGACCGGGAACAAAGCCCCCGTCGAGGCGGTGTACCAGGGCGGCGGCGTATGGACGGTTCCCAAACTGTATATCGGCACGGACCACGTCCGCTACCGTTTCCTGCTGGAGACCGACACCCCCGCGGAACTCCGTTACTGGTGTGCCACCTGGGACAACGCCGGCGCCCAGCCCGCGGCCTACAGCCCGGACTACCTCCGCATCCGCGCCCTCGGTCAGGAGGAGTACGACGCCCTCTATCTGAAAGACAACCGCGCCTGCTGGATGTTCCCTGCGGAAGAGACCGGGCGCCTCGCCGACTTCACGCTTTCGATGAACACCGGGACCCTGGAAGTGGCCTTTTCCACGGCCCACACCGGTCCAAAGGCCGCCTTCATCGGCGACAGCATCACCTGGCAGTGGGGCACCAGCCCCCGGGAGATTGCCAAGTCGCTCATCGTCATTCCGCTCAGTCCCCTGCCCTCCTTCCTCCAGGACAAAGGTACGAACGTGCTGGTCACCTGGCATCCCTCGTTCTTCTCCTCCCACGGTTACATCGACAAAGGCATCAGCGCCGAGAACACCATCCAGATGGTCGCCCGTTACCAGCGGGACATCCTCTCGGCGGATCCTTCGGTCGTCGTCATCATGGGCGGCACCAACGACCTTGCCCAGGGCTACTCCAAAGAGCAAATCCTGAAGAACCTCGCGACCATGGCAGAAGGGGCCGATGCGCTCGGGATGAAAGTCATCCTATGCTCCGTCACCCCCTGCAACGAAGTCTATTCGCGGCTGTCGAATCCCAGCACCAAGGGGGCCCACATCCTCGCCCTCAACAAGATGCTGAAGGAGTACGCCCTCGGCAAAGGCTTCGGGTGGTGTGACTACCATACCGCCCTCGCCGCCCCCGATGGCCTTGCCCTTCGCGACGAGTTCTGCCTCTACGACCGGCTCCATCCCAACCCCGCCGCCTACACGGTCATGGAGGGAATCATCCGGCCCATCATCGACTCCCTGACGGAGTAGATGACGGTTTCCCGCACGCACGAGGCCGACCCTTCGGGGCCGGCCTCTGTGCGTGGGGGGGGCAGGGCGGCGGGGAACGGCGGCGGGGAAGGTCCCCGCCCTGTTTGGGGAAGGTCAACTTTTATGGTCGAGACCTTCCCCACCGAAATGCCACCACAGTACCCTCTGATGCCGATTCTCCGGGGAAGGTCCCGGCACTCAAATTCGACCTTCCCCAAATAGCCCTGCCACCTTCCCCATTTACCCCCGCGACCTTCCCCATCTGACCTTAGGACCTTCCCCATCTGTCCCAAAGCCCTTTCCCTCAGCAGCCCTTCCCCACTCTTCCAGGGACCTTATCCATCTCACCCCGCCTCCCAGAGCATATCGAGCCCAACATATCGAATCACCCCCGAACATCTCGAAGGCCTCCCAGAACATATCGAAGACCTCCCCAGATCATATCGAAGACCTCCCACCTATTCACGGCTGACGGTATGCCATGGGGGACACAGATTTCGCTCGATACCGCCGTGATCTGCGGGAGAACGAAAAGGGGCGATATCGTTCGGCGGGAGGGGTTGAAGGATGCTTTGTGCGGCCCGAGGCGTGCACACCGGTCCATCGGCAGGTACCTGTGGGCTCAAAAAGGCCCGTTTTTGAGTACACCCTGCCACCAGTGTGGACCGGTGGGATCGGGCGTGGTAACAGAGTGGGCTGATGGAATCGGGCGGTGGGATCGGGCGTGGCGACCGTTATACGCACCACCTCCCCCGTGAAGAGGGCATCAGCGGGTGACAGGGGTGTCAGCGGGTGACAGGGGTGTCAGCGGGTGACGAAGAGGGCGGTGCGGGCGTTGAGGTAACTGCGGAGGTCTTCCCAGCGGTAGAAGGGGCCGGGGACCGCGTCGATGCCCTTGAGGCTGCCGAGACGGACCTCTTCGCCGTTCAGGAGCACTTTCACCAGGACATCACCCCGGCCGCAGGCCTTGTCGAAGAAGACCAGCTGGATATTCGCCGCCATGGGCGAACGGAAATTCTGGAACCACAGGGGCAGGTCGTCCGCCGAGGTCGGATACTGGCCCATATTATCGACGTCCATGATCTGGAGCAGGGTCAGGAGTACATGGTCATGGCCAAAGCGCAGGTCCGCTCCGCAGGAGGCTTTGCGCTCAGAAGACTTCTTCCCGCCGCGCAGCGCCACCCTTGCGTCCGCTTTCGCAACCATGTCGTCAATGACCGAAGAGCAGCTCGTCCGGTACTTGATGTACTCCCGGAGCGATTCGTAGTTGAACGCCTCCCACATGTGGGCATACTCCTCGGGCGTGAAAATGCCGCTGACATCGAAGCGCTCCTCTTCGGGCAGGCTGTTCATCCCGCCCACAAGCAGGAACAGATGATGGAGCATCCGCATTTCGGTCCGTCCGCCCAGGCAGCGGCCGGGATCGAGGACCAGGCGCCGCAGTACGTTCCTGTACTCCGGGAAACAGTGCTCCAGGAAGGCCTCGTTGCTGTCCGGATACGGGAAGACGTTCTCCGGGCCCGTGTAGCGGAAGGGATTCTCCCCGCCGTGATTCGGCCGTGTCGCCTGGACATCCAGCATGCTCTGATGGGTGTAGATGGCCGTTTTCGGCGCCTTCCGGGCGATGGCGAGACATTCCGCGGTCATGCTCATGATGGACCGGGACGAGGCGGAAGAACATGCGTCCACCCGGCTTCCTTTGCCGAATGCGCCCGGGAAGGACTGGACCATCCGGGTGGCAATCCAGTCATGCTGGTCCCATCCCAGAGGCGTCAGGTCGCCGACCTGCCAGCGATGCGCCGCCCAGAAGCTTTCCAGCGCCGTCAGAAGGGCAGCGCCGCGCGGGGTCAGCACACCCGCATCCGCCCCCTTCCGAAGCATCTCCAGAGGGACTCTGTAAGTCTTTTCCGTATAGGCATAACGGGAACCATGGCGGGCATACCCGCTGACGTAGAATGCCTTGTAGCCGGCAGGCGGGGGAGTCGCCGCCTTCGGCGTGCAGTCATAGACACAGTCCAGGCCGCTGGCCTTGTTCCAATCAGTGAGGACTTCTTCCCGTACGGAGGGCCGCTGGGCCATGGCGAGGGCGCTCCATCCCAGGAGCAGGAGAATCAGCAGACGTTTCATATCACAAACATAGCGAAAAAACGGCGCAATTGCAACTGGCTGTCCGCTGCTTGTCAGAGGCCGTAATTCGTAAACGCATCGTTAATAGGCAGTTACAAAAAATTGGTTGGTCCGCCTGGACCAACCAATTGTCGATAAACAGCTATAAGTAAGTGACTTACAAATCACGCTCAGTTTTCCGGATTGTTGCGGAGCTTCGGCAAGTCTCCGCTGTTGAAGTCCCATACCGATGAGGACCAGCCGAGAGTGGTGGAAGCAAGCTGGGAGAGGGTCTTTCCGGCTTCTACCTTTCCATGGTAGGCAAATTGCGGATAGCTATCCTGCCCGCTGGCGAGTTTGGTCGCCGTGCAAGGATCACCATTCTGCTTGATCAACGGAGTAGTCGGGCTGACATTGGCGTGCTGATAGTCTGCTGCCGGTACCCAGTACGCGGCCAGGGACATGTTCGGATTGCGGTAGTTGTCCGTCAGAGTACATGTCGGGAAACACACGCCGATAACGGCGCCACTGCTCCAGTTACCGGAACCGATACTCGTTGCTTTCACCGTCTTGTTCCATGCGGCACATTGGGAAACCGTGGCATTCGCCGATGCCTGGTATCCGATCAGCCCACCGGCATCGAATGCCGTGGCGGTGGCGTCTCCGGCCGCGTAGCAGTTGGTGATGGCGGCCGTACCTGTCTCGATATAGCCGACCAAACCTCCGATATAAGAGTTCGCCGTTGCGCTTCCAAGGCAGTAGCAGTCTGTCACTGTGGCCGATCCGCTTGTATTGGAGATCAGCCCGATCAGCCCGCCGACATTCCGCTGGATACCGGAGACCGTCCCTGTCGAATAACACTGCTTCAGCGTTCCAGTAACCATCTTGCCGACAGCACCGCCGATATCGCGGCCATTGGTCGCCTGCGGAATTGAAACGGAAGCAGAGCAGTTAGAGACCGTACACCCCTCCAGGTAGCCCACAATACCACCCAGGGCAATATCCGTATTGGAGGTCGTATTGGGAGAGGTAATGGTCCCGGAAGCGGAACAGTTTGAGATGTCGTTGTAGCAGACACCGATGACGCCACCGACATTCTTGGGCGCGGACAGGGTTACGTTCTCTGCTGTGAAGTTGGAAACAGTCGATCCCTTGCTATCAAGTTGTCCAATAACACCTCCCACCCGCTCAGCCGTGGAGGAAACGGTTGTATTGATAACGTGACAGTCCGTGATGGTGCTCTTGGCGCCGACCCGGCCACCAATTCCTCCGGCATAATTCTTGGCCGTCACAGTGGAATTCTTGACAGTCACACCGGTAATGCTCGCCGTGAAACTGCCCGTTCCGATGTAACCTGCAAGGACACCGGAATTGCCGCTGCCATTGATTGTGGCGCCGTCGATTGTCAAATCCTTGACACCACCATACAGAACGCCGATAAGACCGGGATAGGCAGCTGCCTTGCAGGTCAGTTTAGAGATCGTGTGGTTTCCGCCATCCAAATTGATTCCTTTATTATACGGACTGTCAGCATTCGGCGATACCCAGTCGATACCTGTCATATCAATGTCGGAAATCAGTTTGAAATAGGTAATCGACCCGCTCACCAATGCGCCTGGCAGATTCATCATCTGCCTTGCATTCCCGATGAGGTACGGACGCGTCTCGGTACCGGCGCCGTCGTAGAAGGGCTGGAGGGTGAGCTTGCTCTTGTCGAGGTTGAAGGTGTTGACCTTGCCGGCGAGCAGGTTCAGCGACTCGAAGCTCAGGGTCCGGGTATAGGTGTCATAGTTGCCGGTCGCGAAGGAGAGGTCGATACTCACAGCGGCCGGAATGGCCATGTCACCGAGCGGCAGGGCCGCATAGGCCGTGAGGATATGGTCCGAAGAGATGTCGGCGCCACCGGGGAAGTCCAGGGAAATCCATCCCATCGAAGACGAGCCTACCTTGACGTTCATGAAGACTTGGTCGACCGACTTCACATCGGCGGGGAACTGCTCGCGGATACGGACCACCCCGTTCTGGCGGAAGCTGCCGCCATGGGCCGTGGCCCACTCGTCGTTGAACTGGATGTCCTCAAAGCTGTCGACGCCGCTCAGCACGGCGACATACTTCAAGCCGTCGGTCGAGCCGTTGCCGTTCTGGACCTGATTGGCGAAGGGATCGCCTGCCGCCGCGGCGGACTCGCTTTCAAAGTCGGCGGGATAGATGACGGTGAAGGAATTGCCTTCGACGGCGGGGCCGCTGAAACTGGCGGTATGGCCGCTGAAGCCGGGCTGGATGTCATACACCTCGCTGTTCTCACCGGAGATGACCCGGATCTTGTCGCCTTCCGACCAGGAAAGGGTCACGCCGTCTCCCGGTTCCGCGGCCGGGGAGAAGGATACTTTGCTGAGGGATTCGGGGATGGTGACCGTGATGGTCTTGAGGTCCGAGGGGGTCCCGGAGACGGGTTTGTCAACGGCGGGCTTGTCCTTGGAACACGCGACAATCGCCGCGCCGACAAAGAGGATCGCAAAAATCTTTTTCATGGTCTAGTCCTCCGTAAATGATTCATCGACAATGGGATTCGTGTCCATATCGGACAGGGAACTCGCGAGGATGTTCCCATCGAAAAGAACCGGCCTCCGACGCAGATCCGGCGTCAGATACTGCCTTTTGGGGAGCAATGTTTCCATATATTAAAATTTTAGTGTTATATCAATTCATCCCGTTCGCGGATGTCCTTCAGCCGGAGCTGGAGGGTGGAAGATCCGCGGTAGAAGTTCTCGACGATCGAGTAGCAGATGTCCAGCGGGTTGCCGCCTTTGATGTAGTCGTAGAAACCGGCCATGTTGAAACCGATGGCTCCGATTTGGCGATAGGGCTGGCTTCCCTGCATCAGGTCCAGTTTGAGATGGACCCCGCCGGCACCGACTTTGCGGCCGTTTCCGGCATCATAGACGTCTTCGGTAAGGAAGACGGGGGTGGCGTTGCCGGGGCCGAATGGCTGGAACTGCTTGAGGATGCGGAGGAACTTCGGCGTAATCTGCGAGAAGTCCAGCACCGCGTCGATATCCACGACCGGGGTCAGTTCCTCGCGGGTGATGGTCCCGGACACGAAGCGGTCCATCCGGCGGCAGAACTCCTCCAGATGCTCTTCCTTCAGGGTCAGGCCGGCGGCATAGACATGGCCGCCGAAGTTCTCCAGCAGGTCGGCGCAGCTTTCGATGGACGCATAGAGGTCGAAGCCCTGGACCGAGCGGGCGGAGCCGGTGATCATGCCGTTGGACTTGGTCAGGACCACGGTGGGCTTGTAGAAGGCCTCGACGAGGCGGGAGGCGACGATGCCGACGACGCCCTTGTTCCAGGTCGGATTATAGACGATTGTGACGTTTTCCGTCGCCAGTGCGCGGCCGTCATGGACCATGGCCAGGGCTTCCTGGGTGATTTCCCGATCGATGGACTTGCGCTCGTTGTTGTTGTCGTTGATTTTCTCGCCGATGCGGAAGGCCGTGCGGTCGTCCCCGGCGGTCAGCAGGTCCACGGCCAGGCGGCCGCTTTCCATCCGGCCGGCGGCATTGATCCGGGGGCCGATCTTGAAGACGATGTCGTCGATGGTGATATGGCCGGGCTCCAGCTTGGCCAGGTAAATCATGGCCAGAAGCCCCTTGCGCGGGTTTTCATTGAGCCGCTTCAGGCCGAAATGGGCCAGGATGCGGTTTTCGCCGGTCATGGACACGAGGTCCGAGGCGATGGAAACGACCTGGAGGTCCAGCAGGGGCTCCAGGGTTTCGAAGGGAATGCCGAACTTCTGGGCATAGCCCTGGACCAGTTTGAAGCCGACGCCGCAGCCGCAGAGGTCGTCAAAGGGATAGTGGCAGTCCTCGCGCTTGGGGTCGAGGACGGCGACGGCGGCGGGAAGATGGTCCTCGGGGAGATGATGGTCACAGACGATGACGTCGATGCCCTTGGTCCGGGCGTATTCCACTTTGTCGATGGCCTTGATGCCGCAGTCGAGGGTGATGACGAGGGTGAAACCGTTGTCGGAGGCCCAGTCCAGGGCCTTGTAGGAAAGGCCGTAGCCTTCGTCATAGCGGTCCGGGATGTAGTAATCGACTTTGTCCGAGAAGCGTCCGAGGAAGGTGACCACCTCGGCGACGGCGGTCGTGCCGTCCACGTCGTAGTCCCCGTAAACGAGGATTTTTTCCTTTCCCTGGAGGGCGGCATGGATCCGGTCCACGGCTTTGTCCATGTCTTTCATCAGGAAGGGGTCGTGGAGGTTTTCCAGCGAGGGGCGGAAGAAACTGCGGGCCTGGTCGAAGGTCTCGACGCCGCGCTGGACCAGCAGTTCGGCAAGGACCCGGTCCACGCCGAGTTCTGCCGAGAGGCGGCTGACGGTATCCTGATTCGCCGCCGGCTTGAGGTTCCATTGTCTTTCTGCCGTGCCCATAGTCTTGCAAAGATAGCAAAACTCTTCGGAACTATCAATAGGTGGGGGTTGGTTGGGGAATGTCGAATTTGAGGTTGAGGACCTTCCCCGAAGGAATTCTTCCTCCCGTCCACGGGGAGCATAGGAGCCCCTGGCATCAAGGCGCCAGCAGGCGCCCGGCCGGGCCGGGTATTTGCCGCC
>DGHE01000181.1:0-1030 GCA_002392525.1 Bacteroidales bacterium UBA3856
CTTTCGTCCGCCCGGCTGACAACATCTATCACGTGGACATCTTTACGGACAATTCCGTCGTGGTGATGTACATCAATGATGTGTGCGCGTTCACCTGCCGGATCTATGGAATCCGCCGGAACTGCTGGAGCATCAACGGCTACGGCAACTCCATCCAGGTCAGCGATGTCCGCGTCTCCACCTATTGATTTTCCGGTGAAAAAGCGTATCTTTGAGAAAAGACACTGACAATGAGATACATCCTTTTCATAGCGAGCTTCCTGCTTACCCTGGGTGCCGGTGCGCAGAATCTCACCATCCGTCATCTGAGCGATACCCATACGATGATCCGGGTAAGCGGGAAAGACCGCTACGTGCTGCTGCCGGTACAGGAAACGGCGCAGGAAGCGCGCGTGAAAGTGCTTTCGAACGGCACGGAAGTCCTTGCTGCCAATGTTTCCCTGGCCATCGACAAGACGGATTACCTGGTTCCGCTGGACCTGGGTGCCTGGAGTGGCAGCAGCATCCTGCTGGACGTCCGGATGACCCAGGGTCGCGGCGTGCGCCGGGATCCTTCCGACGACGTGTGCTGGAGCGACATGACCACTGCGCCCGTATTCGATCGGACCAATACGGAGAAGGTCTATCGGCCCACCTACCATTTCACGCCGGAATACGGTTGGATGAACGACCCCAACGGCATGGTGTACAAGGACGGGGAATGGCATCTGTTCTTCCAGTACAATCCCTACGGCAGTTTCTGGGGCAACATGACCTGGGGACATGCCGTGACGCGCGACCTCGTCCACTGGGAGCAGCTGGACAATGCCATCCTTCCGGATGCGCTCGGTGACATCTTCAGCGGCAGCGCCGTCGTGGACAAGGAGAACACGGCCGGTTTCGGCCGGGATGCCATCGTGGCCATGTACACCTCCGCCGGAGACAATCAGACGCAGAGCCTGGCCTACAGCAACGACGGAGGCCGCACCTTCACCAAATTCCCCGGCAATCCGGTGATCGTGGCCGAGGATACGCCCGATTTCCGCGATCC
>DGHE01000181.1:1145-3475 GCA_002392525.1 Bacteroidales bacterium UBA3856
CAGTTCTACAGCTCCGACAACCTGAAGGACTGGAAATACGAAAGCAGCTTCGGCCTCGCCTACGGCAACCACAACGGTGTCTGGGAGTGCCCCGACCTGATCCGTCTTCCTTTCGAGGGCAAGGACAAGTGGGTGCTGCTCCTGAACATCAATCCGGGCGGTCCCTTCGGCGGCAGCGCCACGCAGTATTTCGTGGGCAGTTTCGACGGGAAGACCTTCAAGTGCGACGACCTTCCCACCGTCACCCGCTGGATGGACTACGGCAAGGACCATTATGCTACGGTTACCTGGAGCAACGCGCCGCAGGGCCGCACGGTCGCCCTGGCCTGGATGAGCAACTGGCAATATGCCAATTCCGTCCCGACGCAGCAGTTCCGCAGCGCCAACTCCGTTCCCCGCGACCTGTCCCTGATCCGGAAGGGGAAGGAGGTAATCCTGAAGAGCACGCCCTCTCCGGAGGTGGAAGCCCTCCGCGGCCGGCCCGTCCAATACACGCTGGCCACCGCGCCCGTGGAACTATTCGAGAGCCCTCAGCGTGCGTACGAGCTGGTGGTCCGATTCACCCTTCCCAAGAAGGAAGGCGCCACCTTCGTGCTCTCCAACGAGACCGGTGAGCAGGTGGTCTTCACCTACGAGCCGGAGACCCAGACCTTCTCGATGGACCGCCGGGGAAGCGGCCATGTCAAGTTCAGCAAGTCCTTCGCAGCGGTCACCACGGCGCCTGCCCAGGTGGGCGGCAAGATGGAACTCCGCCTGCTGGTGGACAGCGCCAGCATCGAGGCCTTCGGCGAGGACTTCTGCATGACGAACCTCGTATTCCCTTCCTCTCCTTATAACACCTTGAAACTCTACGGCAACCTGAAAGCTGACGTAACCCTTTATCCGATCGCCAAATGAACAAAAAGATACAACTCATCCCGGTGATGCTCTGCTTCTTCGCCATGGGGTTCGTGGACCTCGTGGGCATCGCCTCCAACTATGTCCAGTCCGACCTGGGCCTGAGCGACTCGGCCGCCAACATCTTTCCTTCCCTGGTCTTTTTCTGGTTCCTGATCTTCTCCGTCCCGACAGGGATGCTGATGAACCGGATCGGCCGGAAGAATACGGTCCTGCTGAGCCTCGTGGTGACGGTCGTCTCCCTGCTCCTTCCCATCTTCGGTGAAAGCTATGGGCTCATGCTTGTCTCCTTCTCGCTGCTGGGCATCGGCAACGCGCTCATGCAGACCTCTTTGAACCCGCTCATTACCAACATCATCAAGGGTGACCGGCTGGCCAGCACCATGACTTTCGGACAGTTCGTGAAAGCCATCGCCTCCTTCATGGCCCCGTATATCGCCATGTGGGGCGCTACGGCGGCCATGCCTACCTTCGGCCTTGGCTGGCGGATCCTCTTCCCGGTGTATATGTCCATCGGCATCCTGGCTTCGCTCCTGCTCCTCCTTTCCCCGATCGAGCGCGAGGCGGCTCCGGACAAGGCTTCTTCCTTCGCGGAGTGCTTCAAGCTTCTGGGAAAGCCCGTCGTGCTCCTGTCCTTCCTGGGTATCATGTGCCATGTGGGCATTGACGTAGGCACGAACACCACGGCTCCGAAGCTCCTGATGGAGCGCGTGGGCATGACGCTCACCGAAGCCGGTTTCGCCACCAGCCTGTACTTTATCTTCCGTACGGTGGGCTGCCTGTCCGGCTCGTTTATCCTGGCAAAGTTCAGCCACAGGAAGTTCTTCCTGGTCAGCGTGTTGATGATGGCTCTTGCCATGGTCGGCATGTTCTTTGGGGCGACCAAGACCATCCTGTATGTTGCGATCGCCCTGGTGGGTTTCGGAAACTCCAACATCTTCTCCATCGTGTTCTCCCAGGCGCTCCTGGCCGTTCCGGAGAAACAGAACGAGGTGTCGGGATTGATGATCATGGGCCTGTTCGGCGGTACGGTGTTCCCGCTCCTGATGGGATTCGCTTCTGATGCGGTGGGCCAGGCCGGTGCCGTTGCGGTGATGGCCGTGGGCGTCGCCTATTTGCTCTATTATATGACTAAAATGCGCAAGTAATTATGGGAAAGTACGTTATTGGTATCGGTGAAGCGCTTTGGGACATGCTTCCTGAAGGAAAGAAACTGGGCGGTGCTCCCGCTAACTTCGCTTATCACGCCCGCCAGTTCGGTCTGGAAGGTATCGCCGTCAGCGCCATCGGCCATGATGCGCTGGGCGAAGAGATTGTCGAGGCCTTCGAAGAACACCAGCTCCCTTATCATCTGGCCCGGGTGGAGTTTCCGACCGGAACCGTCCAGGTGACGTTGGATGCGCAGGGTGTACCGCAGTACGAGATCAAGACCG
>DGHE01000081.1:0-2453 GCA_002392525.1 Bacteroidales bacterium UBA3856
AGATGAGCGGCGCCGTGGGCAACTTTGCCAATATTCCTCCGTTCATCCAGGACTATGTGTGCGAGAAGCTGGGCATTGAATCGGCCGCTATCTCCACGCAGGTGCTGCAGCGGGACCGCCACGCCTGCTATTTGGGTGCCCTGGCTCTTATTGCAGCCACTCTGGAGCAGATGGCTTTTGAGGTTCGCAATCTCCAGCGCACAGAGGTGCGCGAAGTGGAGGAAGCTTTCCGCAAGGGCCAGAAGGGATCCAGCGCCATGCCGCACAAACGCAATCCCATCTCCTCCGAGAATATATGCGGGTGCGCGCGCGTAATGCGCGGATATATGGTTACCGCCTATGAGAATGTAGCTCTTTGGCATGAGAGAGACATATCCCACTCCAGCACCGAGCGCATCGTGCTTCCGGACGCCACCGAGCTTCTGGATTACATGCTCACCCGTTTCAAGGGCATCCTGGAGAATCTGGTGGTGTATCCCGAGACCATGCTGGCCAACATCTACCGCACCCGCGGAGTCATCTTCGCCCAGCGCGTGATGAACGCCCTCATTGCCAAGGGCCTTTCCCGCGAGGCTGCCTACGACACCGTACAGCCCATCGCCATGGAGGCCTGGACCAATAACAAGGACTACAAGACGCTTCTTGAAGCATCGGCCGATGTGATGGGCAGGCTTTCCCAGGAAGAACTGGACGGCTGCTTCACGCTGGACTACTACTTCAAGAACGTAGACGGCATCTTCTCCCGCGTGGGGATTCAGTAGCCGATGTAAGACAGGATAAGGTCCGCGATCTCTTCTTCGCTGTGCCCGTCTACATTGATGACAAGGTCATAGTGGCGGGCGTCATAGCGGCTGGTGCCGGTGTAGCGCTGAATGTAGTTTTCTCGGGCCTTGTCAATGCCTTCGATGAGTTTGACGGCCTGCTCCCGGTTGAGGCACTGCTTGTTCATCACGCGCTTGATGCGGTTTTCCAGCGAGGCGGTGATGAAAACGTGCAGATGGTTGGGATGGTCCTTGAGCACATGGAAACCGGAGCGGCCCGCTATGATGCAGGAGCCTTCCCGGGCCAGTTCCTTAAGGATTTCGGTCTCGGCCTTATAGATATCGTCGGGGGTGACGTCAATGCGGAACTCGTGAGTGAAGCTGGAGTCCACGCCAAGCGTCTTGGCCGACGGCATGGGTGTCACGAACTGGATAAACTCTGACAGCCAGTTCTTCTTCTGGGCCTTGAGCTTTTCTATGCCGGATGCGGTGAGGTTGAACCTTTCCTCCAGCGAATGGATGAGGTCCTTGTCAAAGTAGAGAGTATGGAGTTTCTGGGACAGGATGCGTCCTATGGTGCGACCGCCGGAGCCAATTTCACGGCTGATGGTAATGACAAAAGGTTCTTTCGGATTCATAGCAGGATGGGTTAGCAGTAACAAAGATACAAATAATAAAAATATTTTTTCTCTTTCTGCAAGCTTTTTGCTAAATTTGTGCACGTGAGTAGTGTAACCCTTTTTAACAATTCATGGAACAAAAAAAACTTGACGTAGTTCTCGGACTCCAGTGGGGGGACGAGGGCAAAGGTAAGGTTGTGGACGTGCTCACGCCGTCCTACAAGGTGGTTGCCCGTTTCCAGGGCGGCCCTAACGCCGGTCACTCGCTGGTCTTCGACGGAGACAGCTTTGTACTGCACACGGTACCCTCCGGTATATTCCGCGAAGGTACCGTTAATGTTATTGGTAACGGCGTCGTCATGGATCCCGTCATCCTCATGGAGGAAATCTCCGCCATCGAGAAACGGGGCATTGACGTAAGCGGCAAACTGGTCATCTCCAAGCGCGCCCACCTCATCCTTCCCACCCACCGCTCCCTGGATGCTGCCAGCGAAAGCGCCATGGGCAAAGCCAAGATTGGCTCTACCCTCAAGGGCATCGGCCCCGCCTATGCCGACAAAACCGGCCGGGGCGGCCTTCGCGTGGGTGACATCCTCCAGGAGAACTTCCTGTCCCTCTACGAGGCCCATAAGGAGCGTCACTGCCAGCTGCTCAAGCAGTACCCTCCCTTCGAGTCCCCGTTCAACTTCGAAGAGTACGAGAAACAGTGGTTCCAGGCCGTGGAGCAGCTCAGGCGCTTCCCCTTCATCGACACCGAGGTGTACGTGAACGAAGCCCTCGAAGCCGGCACGCCCATCCTGGCCGAGGGCGCCCAGGGCTCCCTCCTGGACATTGACTTCGGCACCTACCCCTACGTCACTTCTTCCAATACTCTCAGCGCTGGCGTCTGCACCGGCCTGGGTGTGGCCCCTTCCCGCGTAGGCAAGGTTTACGGCATCTTCAAAGCCTACTGCACCCGCGTAGGCAGCGGTCCTTTCCCCACCGAACTCTTTGACGAGGACGGCGAGAAGCTCCGTGCCATCGGCCACGAATACGGCGCCACCACCGGCCGTCCCCGCCGCACCGGCTGGCT
>DGHE01000081.1:2556-3127 GCA_002392525.1 Bacteroidales bacterium UBA3856
ACCTCATCATGATGAAATCCGACGTTCTGGACACCTTCGACACCATTAAGGTGGCTGTGGCCTATGAGGAGAACGGCAAAACCACCAGCCGTTTCCCCTACGACGGCGGCAGGAACGCTACTCCCGTCTACAAGGAATTCCCCGGCTGGAAGACCCCCATCAGCGGTCTTCGCAAGTTCGAGGACTTCCCGGAGGCTTTCAAGGAGTACATCGCCTATATTGAGTCCGAGACCAAGTGCCGCATCTCCATCATCTCTGTCGGCCCGGACCGCGACGCTACGGTAATCCGGTAGAGATGTATATTCAGTGACTGCCGCCTTGTGCCGATTGATACCCGGCACAGGGCGGCAGCTACTTGTCATCTGACAAAAAAGATGTAACTTTGGCGCGCTATGGCTGTAAAGAAAGGAAAAATACTGGTTGTGGACGATAATGCAGGCATCCGCAATGCGCTGAAGATCCTGCTTCCGATGTACTTCACTGAAGTGGAGGCAATTCCTTCGCCGTCCACGCTCGTGAGCTCGCTGGAGAGTTTCCGTCCGGACGTGGTGCTCCTTGACATGAACTTCAA
>DGHE01000017.1:0-5616 GCA_002392525.1 Bacteroidales bacterium UBA3856
AGTACGTGTAGGCCAGCTGATACGGAATGAGCTGGCCTTCGGGCCTGTGCGGGAGGGCGGAGAGGTTATAAAGCTCCGTAAAGATGCCGCGGGCGTCGGCATACTTGCCGTCGCGGTAATAGGCTTCGGCCAGGTAGTATCGGCTGATCTGGTTGAAACCTTCCTTGCGGTCGCTGTAGTAGGCGGCGGCCTTGAGGGGCTGCACGGCCCCGCGCCAGGAGCCTGCTTCCATGAGCTGACGGGCCCTGAGGAAGTACGCCTTCATGTAGTTGGACTTCTGGCGGGGATCCAGCTCGTCAATATGGTCGTAGGCGTCCACGGCGCCTTCGTAGTCCCGGTTCTGGAGGGCGGCCATGGCCATGTAGGAGTAAATCTGGTCTCCCTTGACGGTACCGTAACGCCGGATGTAGTCTTCAAAGGGGGCGGTGTCGCGGCCCAGGTCAAAAGCTAGTTTGGCGTAGTTGTAGAAGGCATCTTCCTGAATCTCCGGCGAGTAGGAAAGGTCTGCGGCCTCCTTGAAAGCGGTGAGAGCCTGCACCTTGTTCTTAAGACGGATATAGCTGTAGGCCAGTTGGTAAGAGGCAATCTGGCCCAGGGAATCCGTACGGTCTCCCATCCGGGTAAACTGGTCCACGGCCTCCTGCCAGTTCTGCTGCAGGTAGTTGATTTCACCGGCATAGAATCGGTCGCTGCGAGTGGGTTCCGCATTGGATTCCAGGCTATAATACTCGCCGGCTTCTTCCACGCGGCCCAGGACCAGGAAGCTTTCTCCGAGGATACGGGCCAGGCGGGCTCTGCGGTCTTCGGGTGCGTTCGCATAGAGGGAGACGCCGTGCTTTACCACATAGTCGTAGTCCTTGTCATTGAAGCGGCATTCCAGGAGGTAGTACTGCGCAAGGGCATCGAAGCGATGGTCCCCGGCGGCTTCCTTCAAATGACTTTCTGCCAGGGCAAAGTCTTTCTGGGCATAGTACATATAGCCCAGGGTGAACTGGGCGGGGGCACGGTAAGAGCGGCCTTCCACCTTACCCAGCCACAACCGGGCATAGTCCCAGTCTCCCAGGCAGTAGGCGCTGTAGCCTCTCTTGTAGTTATATTCTTGCTGCTGAGGCGGATAAAGGCCGCTGCACTTTTCCAGCTGTTCCAGCGCTTTGGCGTAGGCTCCGTCATCGAACAAATTAAGAGCCAGCTGGAAACGTACCTGGGAGGCCATCACATGGTCTGCGTTCCGGCCCAGAAAAGCGCCGGCCATAGCGTAGGCGCCCTCCGAGCGCATGCCAAGGGCGCAGAGCGCGCGGTAGGCATCGGCCTTCTGGTCTGTGGAATTTCCAAGAAGCTGGACGGCCTCGGAATACATTCCGGCTTTATATAGCTTGTTCACCTCGTGCCAGTTCTGAGCATAGGCACCGGCCTGCATGAGAAGCACGGCCAAAGCGGCGGAAAGGAGTTTTTTCATCATTCTACAAAATTACTAAAAAAATCTGATTATCTTTGTCTGGATAATGTTTTTCTAACCATGCAGCAGCCGCTCATTCACTTCAAGGAAGCCGACATCCTCAACGGAGAAAACGTAGTCATTTACTCGCTCGACATGGACGTGGAGCCCGGAGACTTCGTGTACATCGTGGGAAAGGTAGGCTCCGGCAAAACCTCCATCATCCGCACCATCACCGCCGAAAACCGCATCCATAAGGGTGAGGCCACGGCCTGCGGGTATAACCTCATGGACATCAAGGCCCGGGACATTCCTTACCTGCGCCGCTCCATGGGTGTGGTTTTCCAGGATTTCCAGCTGCTTCAGGACCGTTCCGTAGAGGCCAATCTGGAGTTCGTACTCCGCGCTACCGGCTGGAAGGAACGCGGCGCCATCGACGCCCGCATCACGGAAGTGCTCAATGCCGTAGGCATGGGCACCAAGGCGCACAAGATGCCGCACCAGCTCTCCGGCGGCGAGCAGCAGCGCATCGCCATCGCCCGCGCCCTCCTCAACAAGCCGTCGGTCATTCTGGCCGATGAACCCACCGGCAACCTGGACGGAGAAACCGCCGACGAAATCATGCTTCTTTTGAGGGACCTCAACGCCGCCGGTACGGCCATCGTCATGGTCACCCACAACCGCGGCATCTTCGAAAAGTTCCCGGGGCGCGTCTTCGCCTGCGAGAACGAGCAGTGCCACGAGGTCATTGACGAAGGCATCGACGTGGTATTATGACCCGGAAAGAACGATACAACGCCATCATCGGCTGGTTCTCCGAGAATCAGCCGGTTGCGCAGAGCGAGCTTCGCTTCCGCAATCCCTACGAGCTTCTTGTGGCCGTCATCCTGTCGGCCCAGTGTACCGACAAGCGGGTGAATATGGTGACTCCGCCGCTCTTTGAGCGGTTTCCATCGGCCCAGGCACTGGCATCGGCCTCCTTCGAGGAGGTATTCCCCTTTGTGAAAAGCGTCTCCTACCCCAACGCCAAGGCCCGGCATCTCATTGCCATGGCGCAGATGCTGGTTTCCGATTATGGCGGCGTGGTTCCCTCCGACATCGACGCGCTCATGCGCATGCCCGGCGTGGGCCGCAAAACAGCCAACGTCATTGCCTCCATCGTCTACGACCAGCCCGTGATTGCCGTGGACACGCACGTATTCCGCGTTTCGCACCGGCTGGGGCTCTCCGACGGCAGCACGCCCCGCGCCGTAGAGCTGGATTTGGAGCGGCACATCGAACCGGCCATGAGGCCCACCGCCCACCACTGGCTCATCCTCCACGGCCGCTACATCTGCACGGCCCGCAAGCCCAAGTGCGAGGAGTGCCCCCTCACCGCCTGGTGCCGCGAGTATCCCCTCCTCGCTTCCCGCTAATCGGCGAACACGCCCCAACGCACTAACCATCAGCAATTTAAGTTTTTCTCTTTAG
This sequence comes from Bacteroidales bacterium UBA3856, assembly GCA_002392525.1. Next base: position 2,906 of record DGHE01000017.1, read on the forward strand.
GCCGATCAGCCTAAAGAGATTTTGAATAAGCGTTGAGAATCAAGCTGTTATAAAGATTCGCAAACGAAGAGCGTATTCCCGGAAGCGGCCTTTACGCCAAAGATGTGGACCGTACCGCCATCGGCCACTCCCAGCCGCCGGCGAAGTTCGTCGGAACTAAGGGGAATGTTGCGTGCAGTGACGCTGGCCCTGGGATACCGCTGGCCGATGTCCTTCATGGCGCGCTTATCGAGCGGCAACGTTTCCAGGATCCGGAACCACTTGCCAAAGGGCTGCAGCGCCTCCACCCGGGCCGATGCCAGATACAGATGCGTGTGCTGCGACAACTTTCCCAGCCCATAGCGGCACGGAAGGTCAAAGGCTCCTGCTTTGAGAAGGGCCTTGCCGGGCTCGAAGAGAAGGTCTCCCGAGGGGGCCGATGCCACTTCCGGTTCCTCATCCAGCGCCAGAACTGCGCCGTTTTCATAGACAAACAGCCGGAAAGCCCCGGAGTGCCCCCGTTCCAACAGCAACAGCAGTTCCTTGCACTCGCCATCGGCCGCCACCACATGCACATCCTTCACACACCCGAGCTGACGGGCCACCAGCGTGATATCGGCCATGGGAGAGAGCTTCAAAAGCACGTGCGGGCACGCCTCCAACAGCTCCGGCAGCAGTTGCAGCACATCCGGCTCGCAATCCTCCAGGCGGAACACCTTGCGGCCGTCCGCAGCCCGCCGGGCAGGGTCCAGGAAGATGACATCGGGGACAAAACCGTCCAGGATTTCCCGGAGACCGCCAGGACGGAGCTCGGCACAGGACACGCGAACGTTCGTGAGACCCAGCGCCTTGAAGTTGGCCGATGCCGCCGCGGCAAGCTCGGGCCGCATCTCATTGTACAACACGGCCGATGCCACCTGCGCGAACGTCCAGCTGTCCACGCCCAGACCGCCCGTGAGGTCCGCTACCGTTTTCTCCCGCGTCAGGGCCCGGAGCGCCACCGACGCCTTGTAGCGCGCGGTTTCCGCCGATGAGCACTGCTCGCCCGACAAGCGAAACGGAAAACGCAGCGACGGCACCGCATACCACTGCGGCACTTTGTCACGGAGTTTCCGTCGCACCTCCAACGTAGTGAGGGCCAGGTCGAAATCCTCTACTTCAGAGGCGTACCGTTTACGGGCCAGAGCCATTGCAGCGGGGTCTTCTCCCTCGTGAGCCAGTATGAACTCAGAAAATTCCATGTTGCAAAAGTACGGAATAATCTCTACATTTGTAAACATAAAAAAACGCACTATGAAAGATTACATGCAAGTGGCTCAAAGCTGGCTGGACGGCCATTTTGATGCCGAGACCAAAGCCGAAGTCAAACACCTGATGGACACGGACAAAGCCGCCCTTGAGGACGCCTTCTACCGTACTCTCGAGTTTGGAACCGGCGGCCTTCGCGGCACTATGGGTGCAGGTACCAACCGCATGAACAAATACACGGTGGGCATGGCCACGCAGGGCCTTGCCAACTACATCAAACAGCACGTTTCCGGTGAAAAGAGCGTGTGCATCAGCTATGACGCCCGCAACAACTCGAAGCTCTTTGCCCAGATTTCGGCCGATGTCCTTTCCAACAACGGCATCAAGGTATATCTGTTCGAAGGCCTTCGTCCCACGCCGGAGCTCAGCTACAGCATCCGCGCCAAGAAAGCCACGGCTGGCATCATGGTCACAGCCAGCCACAACCCCAAGGAATATAACGGCTACAAAGTCTTCTGGGAAGACGGCGGCCAGATTACCGCTCCGGTTGACAAGGATATCGTAGCCGAAGTCAATAAGATCGAAGGCCCGGAGGCTGTCCGCTTCGAGCCCGTCGAAGGAGAATGCAAGGCTCCCATTGAGATGATGGGTGCAGAGATGGACGAGTGCTACCTCCGCGACATCACCTCCCTCGCCCTGAGCCCGGAGGCCGTCAAAAAGCATGCAGACCTCAAGATTGTCTATACGCCCCTTCACGGCTGCGGCGTCAAACTCATGCCGGAAGCCCTCAGCCGCATCGGCTTTAAAAACATCATCCACGTGCCTGAGCAGGACGTAAACGACGGCAACTTCCCCACCGTGGTCTCCCCCAACCCGGAGGAGCCCGCCGCCATGAAGATGGCCCTGGAGAAGGCCGATGAAACCGGCGCAGACCTCGTCCTCGCCACCGACCCCGACGCCGACCGCCTGGGCATCGCCGTCCGTAACGACGAAGGCAAGATGGTCCAGCTCACCGGCAACCAGACCTGGAGCTTCCTCACCTACTACATCCTCACCCGCTGGAAGGAGCTGGGCAAGCTCGCCGATGGCAAGGGCTACGTCGTAAAGACCATCGTCACCACAGAACTCATCGCCGCCATCTGCAAGAGTTTCGGCGTCAAGTGCTACAACGTGCTCACCGGCTTCAAATACATCGCAGAGGTAGTGAAACGCAATGAGGGCAAAGGCACCTTCATCTGCGGCGGCGAGGAAAGCTACGGCTTCAACCTGGGAGAATTCGTCCGCGACAAGTGCGCGCAGGTAGCCGGCATCATGGTGGCCGAATGCGCCGCCTGGGCCGCAGAGAACGGCATGACGCTATGGCAGCTGCTCCAGAAAGTGTACAAGGAGTACGGCTACTACGAGGAAAAGATGGTTTACATCGTGCGCAAGGGAAAGAGCGGCGCCGAGGAAATCCAGAAGATCATGGCCGATTACCGCGCCTG
>DGHE01000017.1:5728-8090 GCA_002392525.1 Bacteroidales bacterium UBA3856
AAGCCCGAGGAAACCGGCCTCCCGAAGAGCAACGTACTGCAGTTCTTCAACGAGGCAGGAGACGTGGTCTCCGTACGTCCTTCCGGAACGGAGCCCAAGATCAAGTTCTACTTCGGAGCCAAGGGGGACGACGCCTCCGCCAAAATCGAGGCCCTGAAGGCCCAGTTCATCAGCTAAGACTCTCTATCATCGCCCTGGCCACGGCTTCGGATGCGCCGGAGCCGCCCAGGAGCGAACGGATTTCGGCATAATCGGCCTGCATGCGGGTCCGATAGGCTTCGTCGGCGGTGAGCCGTTCCAGTTCTTTCATGAGGGCCGGGACGGAGAGCTTGTTCTGCCACAGTTCGCGGAAAGCGAGGCGGTCCAGGATGAGGTTGCCAAGGGAGATGTACTTTACCTTGATGGCAAAGCGGGCGATGAGGGCCGTAAGGGCATTTACCTTATAGCCGACTACCTGAGGTGTGCCGATGAGCGCCGCCTCCAGGGAAGCGGTACCGGAATTGATGACGGCGGCCCGGGCGTGGCGAATGGCGCCGTACGTCTCCCCGAAGACGGTCTTTACGTATTCGTGCCGGCCGGCGAGGTAGGCATCGTAGTCTTTCTCACTGCGGGACGGGGCTGCCGCCACTACAAACTGATACTCCGGATGCTTTGCGTGCCAGGCATCGGCCAGTTCCATGAAGACGGGCATCATGGCACCAATCTCCATGCTGCGGGAGCCGGCGAGAAGGGCGATCATCGGCCTGTCCGGAAGGCCTGTACGCGAGAGGAAGGACTCGCGGGACTCTTTCAGCGCCGGGCTGTTCTCAATGGCATCTACCAGCGGGTTGCCGGCATACACATAGGGGACGCCGTGGCGGTCGAAGAAGGGTTTTTCGAAGGGAAAGACAATGAAAAGATTGTCCACCCAAGCCTTGAGCTTCTTGACACGGCCTTCGCGGGTGGCCCACACTTTTGGGGCTATGTAATAGAATACTTTGAATCCGGCGTTATGGGCGAACTCCGCCACTTTGAAGTTGAAGCCGGGGTAATCGATAAGAATGACGACATCCGGCTTCCAGGCGGCGATGTCGGCCTTGCAGCGGCCTATACGCTTAAGAAGCTGCGGAGCCTTGCGGAACACCTCCACTACGCCCATCACGGCGCCGGCGCGGTAATCTTCCACTAAGCCTTCCCCTTCCTCATGCTCTTTGTACACGGCATCCATCAGGGGGCCGCCCCAGAAGCGGATGCAGGCTTTGGGATCTTCTTTGTACAGTCCCTTCATGAGGTTGCTTCCATGGAGGTCTCCGGAAGCTTCGCCTGCCACGATATAATATTTCATAGGCTGTCTTGTTTGATGAAGGCAAATTTACGAAAAATCCTTACATTTGCAGAATGTTTAAACCGCTTATGAAGAATTTCATCCTGACGATAGGGGCTTTTGTACTGTGTCTCAGTGCATCGGCCCAAAGCATCCGCCCCGAGTGGGACGTCCGGTTCAACGCAGCCGTCATCAACGACGAGTTCGACGTTTCCAATTGCATTCTGGCGCCGTCCGGTACGCTGGCCGCCATGCAGCTGCAGCCGTATGTGGGCATCGGCTTTGGCAACGGACACCGCGTAAAGGTGGGCTTCAACGTATGCAAAGACTTTGGCGCAAAGGGCGAGAAGCCCCAGGCAGAGCTTGCTGCGTGGTATCAGTACGACAGCCCCGGCGGGTTCACCCTTGCAGCCGGCATTTTCCCCTACGCGCTGATGGGTGGGCGCTACTCCACTCTCATCTTTTCGGATGCATCGGCCTTTTTTGATGCGCATGCCGATGGATTCCTCCTGCGCTGGCAGCGGGAAAAATCCAACTATGAGGTTGCGCTGGACTGGTGCGGGAAGTTTGGCACCACCCGCCGCGAAGAGTTTTACTTTGTGAGCGCCGGCGAGGGCTGGGTAACGCCCTGGATGGCCCTGTGTTGGGAAGGCTGCTTTCACCATTATGCCAGCAGCGAAGCTGTCCAGGGCGTGGTGGATGACCACATCCTGCACCCTTATCTGCAGTTCGAGTTCTCGTCCCTGCTTCCGCTGGACCGCCTTGAGGTGTCCCTCGGCGGTGTGGCCGGCTACCAGATGGACCGCTTCGCCGGCGTGCGCAAAATTCCGCTCGGAGCAGACCTCACAGTGGATGTATCCAAATGGGGGTTTGGCGTTCGCAACCAATTCTACTATGGCCAGAACCAGATGCCGTTCTTCCATGAAAAAGACGCGGCCGGCCAGGAGTACCGGGACAATCTGTACTTCCGCAGCTCCTGGTGGCAGATTCGCCGGGACAACGTTGCCGAGGGCCTCTACAACCGCCTGGACGCATACTGGAGCAAGACGCTGGGCAAGT
>DGHE01000018.1 GCA_002392525.1 Bacteroidales bacterium UBA3856
CTCAACGGCACGCAGTTCATGAGCGCCCACGCCATTTGGAGCATTCTCAAGAGCATCCGGCTCAGCGCCTGGGCCGATGTCATCGGCGCCATGTCGCTGGATGCCTACGACGGCCGCATCGAGCCCTTCCTGCCCCTCACTCACCTCCTGCGCCCCCACACCGGGCAAATCCTCACGGGTAAAAAGTTCATGGAAATCCTGGAGGGCAGCGAGCTCATCAACCGGCCCAAGGTGCATGTGCAGGACCCGTACAGCTTCCGCTGCATCCCGCAGGTGCACGGCGCGGTCAAGGACAACATCGCGTATGTAAAGTCCGTGATAGAAAACGAGATCAACTCCGCCACCGACAACCCCAACATCTTCCCCGACGAAGACATGGTGATATCGGCCGGCAACTTCCACGGAGAGCCCATCGCCATTCCCATGGACTCCCTGGCCATCGCGATGAGCGAACTCGCCAGCATCTCCGAGCGCCGCACGTTCCAGCTCATCGACGGTCTCCGCGGCCTGCCCAAGTACCTGGTGGCCTCTCCCGGCCTCAACAGCGGATTCATGATTCCCCAGTACACGGCGGCCTCCATCGTCTCCCAGAACAAGGGCCTGTGCTGGCCGGCTTCCTGCGACTCCATTCCCTCTTCCCAGGGCCAGGAAGACCACGTCTCCATGGGTTCCAACAGCGCCACCAAACTGGTGCGGATTGTGGACAACGTAGAAACCGTGCTGGCTATCGAACTATTCAACGCCGCGCAGGCGCTGGAGTTCCGCCGGCCGCTCAAGAGTTCCCCGAAGTTGGAGCAAATCTTCACCGACTACCGCAAAGAAGTGCCGTTCATTGACACGGACACCTACATGCACCCTTACATCATGAAATCCGTCGAATTCATCCGGAATGAATCTTATCTATAACATAGGCCTCCTCGCGGGCATCCAGCCGGAGGGAGTCCTTCGGGTGGAAGGCGCCGCACAGGGCCGCACGGGCATGCTGGAGAACGCGTGGCTTTCCATAGAGGATGGAAGGATAGCGGATTTTGGGCCGATGCAAGAGATGCCCGACCGGGTCGGGCATGACGGCCTTTGTCATTCTGAGCGAAGCGAAGAATCTGTCGACGCGCAGGGCGGCATGGTCATTCCCGGCTTCTGCGACAGCCACACGCATCTGGTCTATGCGGGCAGCCGGGACGGCGAGTTTCTGGACAAGATCAACGGCCTGTCCTATGAGGAGATAGCGGCGCGGGGCGGCGGAATCCTCAACTCGGCCGACCTTCTGGGCCGCACCTCGGAAGAGGAGCTCTTCCGCCAGTCCATGGTGCGCGTACAGGAAGTGATGGACAAAGGCACCGTGGCTCTTGAAATCAAGAGCGGATACGGCCTGTGCCCCGAGGGAGAGATGAAGATGCTCCGGGTCATTGACCGCATCAAAAGGAGCATCCCGGCCGCCGTGAAGTGTACTTTCCTGGGAGCGCACGCCGTGGGACGGGGCTACTCGCACGGAGACTATGTGAACGAGGTCATCGGCCTCATTCCTGAGGCACAGAAGTATGCCGACTTCATCGACGTCTTCTGCGACGAAGGCTTCTTTACCCCGGAGGACACCGCCCGCATCCTGGAAGCCACTTCCCTGCCGGCCAAGATCCACGCCAACGAACTGGCCGTGAGCGGCGGCGTGGAGGTGGGCGTGCAGCACGGCGCCCTCTCCGTAGACCACCTGGAACGGACGACAGAGGCCCAGATGGAAGTACTGAAGGGCACCGGGACCATGCCCACCATGCTGCCCGGCTCTTCCTTCTTCCTGGGGCTCCCCTACGGCCGCGCCCGCGAGTTCGTGAAAGCCGGACTGGGCGTTGCCCTGGCCAGCGACTACAATCCGGGATCTTCTCCCAGCGGAGACATGCGCTTTGTGATGGCCCAGGGCTGCATCAAGATGCGCCTCACGCCCATTGAAGCCTTCAATGCCGTTACCCTCAACAGCGCTTACGCCATGGAACTCTCCGGGGAATACGGCTCCGTCACACGCGGCAAGAAGGCCGCCCTCATCCTCACGGAACCCGGCTGGGACCTTACCAAACTGGCCTACCAGTATGAGACTCCGTTTATCCGGAAAGTTTTTTTCTAGGAAGCTTCCCTTACGCGTTTTCTCGCATTGTAATAAGACTGGCGGTTGTTGAACCCTGCCTCCAGGGCCACCTGGTCCACATCGGCACGGGGATGCTCCGCCAGGAAGGCATCGGCATGGGCCAGCCGGCAGCGGTTCACGTAGTGGAAGAAACCGCCGTACTCCTCGTTCAGGATGGCCGATACATAGGTACGGTTGCACCCGCAGGCCTGTGACAGTTTCCCCAGCGTAAAGTGGCTGTCCAGGTACGCCTTCCCCTCCTCCACTTCCTTCCGGATGAGGGAGAGGATCTCCGACTTTCTCTCCTGCGGGAGATCCGGCTCTTCGGGAAGGGTCACGGGGACAGGAGCCGACAGTTCCTCTTCCAGGCGTTCCGCCTCCACCGTCCGGAGCGGTGAAAGGGCGCCCCTGAAAATGATGGCCTGGAGTACCGAGAGCACCAGGAGGCCCACCGCCATCACCGGATAGCTTCCGTTGAACGTAACGCTCCAGCTCATGATAAGATGAAGGACCGGGAAGTAAATGAGCGACTTGGCATAGCGGTCGGGGACGTCATCGGGATTGGAAAAGTTCCCCTCCGTGAAACGGCTCAGCGGGTGGATGACCATGATGAGGGTGAACACCAGCGCGATGAGATATCCTGCGGTAAGGAGGGCGGCCACCAGGAAATAAAGGCTGCGGAAAAGCCCCTGCATCTGAACACCGGGAAGGAGCGTTGTCACAAGCGCCACCAGGCACATGACGGCATAGCTTACCCACATAATGAGCGTGGGCCTGTGCCACCAGCTTGCCTTGAGGATACGGCCGAAGTAGCTGAGAATAAGGACCGAGCAGAAACAGGGCGAACCCATGAGGAGCATGAGCCTCAGCTGCAGGGCGCCATCCGGATCCGAGGGCCGAAGCAGCACCGGGGCAAGCAGGAGATAAGACAGCGAGCAAAAGACCAGCGCACGCCAGCCGGGGAGGGACCGGTCCTGCTCCGGCCGCACCATAGCCATCATCGCACAGACCGTGAGATAAACGGTCAGGGACAGACTCAGCAAAAGTTCAGGGGAAGAGTAATTCATCGCTTGCATTCTGACAGTAAATCATCCAGTGCCTTCCGGTCCGAGGGATAGAATTTCACGACGGGAGCCACCGCCATGCGGGCCGTTCTCCCGAGCCGCTTTTCCAGCGTCACGTACTCGGAATACTGCGACAGGAGTTCCTGCGCACGCTCCGGTTCCAGGGGAAACGCCAGCCCGGCCTCGTGCAGCATGAACCGGCTGCGGGCCGCCAGCGTGAGTTCCATATGCAGCTGCACAAAGCAGATGATATCAAAGAAAACTTCGGGAGGGAAAGCGTCCCGGACCGACAGCAGGAACGCTCCGGTCCGGGTATGTACAAGGTTACCCTCGCGGATGGACGTAAGAAGGGCGATTTGCTTGTCAATTCCCTTATCCAGCCAGCGGTGGATCATGCCGGAGTCGTAATGGTAGGTCCAGAGCAGCAGGGCCGCCAGAGCGCCGAAGACAACGGCATACTGGATGAGCGGAGGGAAATGGAAGGAGTTATGGAATACGTGCACCACCGGGGCCGATGCCAGCAGAAACGCCGCCACCACAATGTCCCTCGTTTTTACCGCCAGGTGGGAGCGGCCCCGCTCGATGAGCCGGACGGCAAGCATGAGAGCGGCGGCGACAACGGCGCTGCAGCCCATGTGGATAAGCGCCACTTCCAGGCCCCGGAACAAGGCGGTGCCCATGGAAAGAGGCTCTCCCATAACCAGGTAGAATACATTCTCCAGAATGGAGAATCCGCCTCCCACGGCCGCCCCGCAGATGACACTGTCAATGAAAAAGGCCACTTTCTTGCGGCTGGCAAGATACACGAGCGGAACAGCCTTCACCAGCTCCTCCACGAGCGGGTCCAGAAAATCCGACACGCGCTCCGGGACCACCTTTCCCGCAAGCTGGAAAAGACCGAATGAAATGAGGGCCGATACCATCCCGCACAGCACCAGCGCAAGGAGACGCTTCACGCTCACGAGCGCAAAGTTATCCAGCACATAGACCAGCGCAATGTAGACGACAACGGGAAAAAGGGCAGCGGCGAAGGACATTACAGCAGCTTGAGGGAAATCATGATTTCGTTACCGTGACGGCCTCCGGGGAATCCCTCCGGGGCGAACAGATGGGCATACCCGAGCGAAAGCGTGGTCTTGAGATAATTGAGAAAGACAATTTCCGTTGACACCTGGACGCCGGTACTGTAGTACATGGAATGTGGTTCACCGGGATTCCAGGCCGAGAGGCCCGTTCCAAACAGCGAGCACTGGATCCAGGTGGGATAGCAGGCCAGGGCGCCGAAGTCATTGAGACGGATGGGGCGGAAATTGAGCTCCGCCGTCGCCTTGGCATACGAGTGGGCCTTGATGGCATCGATGCCCGCACCCGGCATGGCCAGGGAGGTTCGGTACTGGAACGCACTGCGGTTGTCCACGCGATTGTTGCGGAAACCGCCCAGATAGGTATTGCCAAAGATGGTGGAAGGATCTCCGAAGTTATGGCCGGCAGCCGTGCGCAGCCAGAAAGAATTGTTGCGGTCTATGGGAAGGAGGAAGCCGAAGTCCCCCGTAGCCTCTACCGAAGGGTAGAACCGTCCTCCGGCCAGATAGCCATAGCCCTGGGCACTCAGGCTGAACCCCTTCTCGGCGGTTATGCCTCCAAGGGAAGCCTGCAGTTTGGAAAGACGGCCGTAAAGGGAAACCGTCTGCATGGAGCGGATATCCTTCACCTCGATCTCCTGGTACAGCGGCAGGGCGTCCATGTCTCCGTAGGCGCCCACGGAGAAGCCCCACGCCTTGGTATAGGGAGCCGTAATGGAGCTGTTGAAGTTGTAGGCAAGGGATACCATGTAACCCTTGCGGCTGGTGCGGAGAGGGCCCGCCAGGTCATAGAAGCTGGTAGGGTTCCAGGCCGCTTTGAGCGTCCAGAAGAAATACTTCCACTCGAGGTCTGCGTGGAACTTGTTCTTCAGGGCATTGCTGCTCCAGGGCGAAATGCCCACACCCAGCTTGAGGGTGCTGAGCCCCACCGGGTCGCTGAAGAAGATGCGGTAACCGAGGACCGGAGTCACACGGTTCCAGGCCATGGCATCCTTGAAACCGGAAAGGGTGGGATAAGCACCGGCAAAACGCATTTCCTTCAAGGGACTGTAAGACGTGATGGCATGGTAGACATCCCCGAACTCCACCTTGGGAAGCGGCTTTTTCAGAAGGCCCACCTGCTCCAAGGCCTCCGAGTTATTCTCATACGTCTTCTGGCCATAGAGCTTCACGGCATTCGCATCTTCCACCACCTCGCGGGCGAGCGTCACGGGCCGCAGGCCGTCACGCTCGAACTGGAGGGCCAGGATTTCCCCGGGAGCAATCTCAAGGGGAGCGAACAGGCCGATGCCCGTGTTGGACACCATCTCTGCCTTGCGGGTTTCCAGCTGGATTTGCCAGAGGTTGGAGACGCCGGTATAGTAGGAACTGCCAATAAGGTACTTATCGTCCAGCGAGAAACGGAACTGTCCCAGGTTGGCATCCTCAAAGGTGAGAAGTTCCACGGGATTGAAAATGGCCTGCGAGAGTTCTTCCAGGTTGAAAAGGATGAGCGTATGCTCGCCGTTGTCTCCCTGGCGGGTGAGCGAAAGGTACTTTCCGTCATGGCTCACGTCAAGGTCGAAGACGCTTACGCCAAAGGGAAAAGCATAAATCACCTCCGGGTTCTCCAGGTTCCGGTCCAAGCGGACGATGGACTGGGTGCCGCCGTTGGAAAAGAGGCCGTAGAGCCGGTCGGAGGCATTGTCATACACGATATTGTTTATGCGCTGGAACTTTTTCCTTGTCACCACCTTCTTCCGGTGAAGGTCATACACTTCCAGCCCCCTCATGCGCGCGTTGTTCACGGTATAGATCAGGCGCCCCGCATTGCGGTCCAGCGCTACGAAGGCCGGATTATACAGCTGGATACCATTCAGATCTGTGAGCGTGCGCTGCTTACCGGTACGCAGGTCCAGCTCCAGAAGGTGCGGGAAACTCCCCGGGGCATTCATGGCGGCATAGGCCTTTCCCGTCTCCGGATTGTAGACAAACGGTGAGACGGAGCCAAGGGGCTCGGGAGTGAGGGGATGCGTCTTTGTGAGCGGGAACGCCCGGATGGCGGCCAGATTCTCTTCCTGGTGCTTTCTTTCGTCCTCCTTCCAGTCATTCCAGACCTTGCGGAGAGACTGCCCGTATACCTTCTTGAACTGGTTGCCAAAGAAGATGCGGCTGTCGGCCGTGCGGTTATAGAACCGGATGAGGTTGTCGTATCCGTACTCCTTGGTGAGGTAGTTTACGAAGCGGGTGCCGTAGAGGTAGGCGTTGGCGCCCACCTGGAAGTCCATGGTAGAGCCTTCCGTCTCCAGACCCACCACGGAGAAGAGCTTTTCTCCTCCGTCAATGATGCTGCGGAAGTACATTTCGTCGTAACCGCCCAGGGCGCGTCCTACGCCGCCGCCCAGCCAGGTTTCCATGAAGCACGCAATACCCTCGTGGTACCAGCGGGGCGCATACCAGCGCGGAACGCTCATATAACTCCACAGGGCCGTTATGGGATGGGAGCTGTCCACGCTCACCTTGGATCCGAAGAAACGCCGCCAGCCCAGGTCTTTCCGGTTGTACTTGTCCGTCATCACGATATGCGTATACTCGTGGCAGAAAAGCTGACGGTAACGTTCCCCGGCCGGATTGATGTAGTAGGACATATTGAGCGGAGCCATGCCCACCTGGATGAGCGAGCGCGGAAGCGGGGTTGCACCGCCGTTGCCATCGTCTTCCCAGTCAGTCAGGAGAACCAGGGTAGGCTCCGGCACATAGACGGAATCGGTAGTCCAGATTTGCCTGTGGAGCGCCGTCCCGTTCTCATACATGCGTATCATATGGGGAATGTAACGCGACAGGTTCTTGTCAAAGAAAACCAGGCGGACATCATCCGTCTTGTACTGATAATACGTCTGCCCCCGGGACGTCAGGGAAAGGAGAAGTAAAACGAAGGTTAAGAATTTGATACGCATGCACAAAGATACACTTTTCGAGGGAAAATCAAAAAGCCCCTCCGGGAAGGAGAGGCCTTCAGGCTTTGCAGGAAAAAACTACCAGACAACCATCTTGCACACTTCGCCGAGGGACGTTCCCTCAATGACGCTGTTCACCTGCGAGAAAATCATTCCGCTGACTGTCATCACGTTGGAATTGATGATTTTTGGCCTGGCGGCCAGGGCCGCCGATGACGACTCAAAAACGCCTTGAACCATGTTCTGATTGGCCAGGGCAAGGGAACGGGACAGCGCCTCGGACGTGATGCCTTCCAGGTTGTTTGCATTCATCATCGGGGGAAGGAACTTCTCGGCATTGGCAACAACCGCCAGTCCCAGGACGTTTTCCTGAACGTTTTCCTGGAGGTTGTTGGCGAAGATCATATTTGCATCCACGGCGGCCCGAAGCTCAGCCGCGGGAATAGCCTCGTTCACCTGGGTATTCATATAGAAGACTCTGGCCACGTTGGCACTGTTCAGGACTGCCATCTGCTCACAGGCGTTGAAACTGCCAAGGGTAGAGACGCTCTTCTGAGAATCCAGCAGATATCCCTTGTCTTCCAGCTTGCCGGCAGCCTTTTCGTCACCGTCGAGGGCGGCGGTCATGCGCTGATAGTCCACCCACTGGTCGCGCACAAAAAGGAGACGGTCCTCGCACTTGTTCGCAGCGGCATACTTGTCGGTGATGTCGATAAAGCGATTGGCCAGCTCATTCTGCTTCTGCAGGGCCACATAGGCCAGCGATGCATTGATGGTATTCTGGGCCAGTTCCGGGCAGGACTCGCCGCCCAGCGCAGTGTTGATGTCGGCGCCGGAGCGGGCCAGGGAGGCACACACATTGTTCACCGTGACATAGGCCTTGTTCATATCCTCCAGGACGCCGGCATACTCCGGAATGTCGGAAGCCACCTCGTTGGACATATCCACGAGCGAAGCAAACTGGTTGGCGCGCGTCTGCATCACATAATAGGAAGCGACGATGCTGTTCTTGTAGGCCTCGTCATTGCGCATGAGTTCCTCCATGTTGGAGAGGCTTTCGCCGGAAGTCTTGCGGGAGAAACGGGACGTCTTGCCAATGTCGCCGCTTGCGTTTTCACTGTCAACCTTCCAGTCTACGAGGGGAGACACAATGAAACCAACGGCGGCAATGACAACGGCCGAGGAGAGAATGATAATAGCTTTACGGTTTTTCATGATATGTTGTTTTTTGGTTTGTTCCGGGAGCAAAAGTAGCACTCCTTCGCGAAACCAGCGTAAAACTATTACAAATTGTTGTAAAACTTTTGCAATTATTCGCTCAAATGGGGATAGCCGGCCGGCTGGTGCACATACACGTAAACGTCGTAGCCGGAGTGGCTGGCGCACCAGGAAGCGATTCCGCTGTTGAGCGTCTCGGTAAAGGAAGGGCGCGTCATGGACTCCGAGGTATAGAGACAAGTCTCCACCATTCCGGTGTTGGAAGCGACAATATCTTCTCCCGTCACCTTTCCGGCCTGGTAGCAGCCCACCAGGGTGCCGCTGTTGGTGCCGACGAGGCCTCCTACAGGCGCAGTCCCGGAGGTAGTTCCCGTATGGTAACTGGCCAGGATGACACCCGCATTGGAGCCTACCAGGGCACCGGCATTGCTGTCGCCAAGCATTACGTCGCTAACCACGGCACAGGCGCAGATGAGGCCTTCGCTGGTGTCTGTCAAAACACCTCTCCCGTTCACCGTGCCTCCTGTATGCACCTGCAACTGCTCCAAACGTGCGCCGGCAGCCAGTTTTCCAAAGAGAGGGCTGCCTTCTACACCGTAGAGATAGCGCATGCCGCCAAGGAAAGTACCCTTGAACGGATGTGAGGCATCTCCCACCCCAATCCAGGGAACCTCGAAGGTGAGGTCTGCATCCAGCGCCACACACTGTCCCTCAAAAGAGCGGCCAGCCTTCACTTCATAGGCAAAAGAGAGCCACTGACGGGCCGTGGAAATCTGGAACGGATGCTCCAAGGAGCCATCATGGCCGTATATATCCTGGAGATGGCCTTCCTGAAAATAGAGCCAGGCGGCATCATCCTCGGTAGCCTCCGTATCTGTTGCGATGGTTACGCTGCTGCGGGAGGTATCGTGAAGGAAAGTCGAGTTTTTCTTGAGCTGGCTCTGGTCGGGGGTAGAGACAAACTCCCAGTCCTCGAAGTCCACGCCCACCACCATCTGCTCGTCCCGGTGGTTGAGCGTAATGTTGATGGTGGTATTGTAGCCAGACTCGAAGGAGACATCCTGGAGAGAGGCCGTATAGGTGCACGTTTTCAGCAGCTGGGAATTCAGGGGATCGGGATAGGTGACGTCAAAGCTCAGCTGCGTCTTCCGATACCTGGCATCATCACCGTCCAGCGTAGTCAGATAATCCATGGGCTGGGGCGTCGTAATTCCGTAAAAAGTAAAGGTACGGGCCTGCTTCTCACCCACACCTGCCGGGTTCGGAATCCAAAGCCGCACATCTTTCCGTGCGTCCGCCCTGGCTCCCACAGGCTGCACCTGGGCACTGGACTCCATCCATTTGTACTCCGTGGGCTGGTGAAGAAGACGCATGTCCGAGACTACCGTCTCGTTATCCACTGCAGATGAACTGGAAGAGAATCCGTTGATGTTCACCACTACGCGCACGCTGCTCAGGGCATGGGAGAACTTTACCAGGGCCACGCTTCCGCCGGGCTCGGCCTTCACCTGCGTATCGTAGCAGATAAGAAGGTCTTCTTTTTCCAGCGATTCCTGCGTGTCAAACACAATCTCACCACTTTCCCGAGGGTCTCCCAAGGTACCTTCATAATAAGGATAGCTGGATTCTGTCTTCCTGGTCCAGTCAAAGGATGCATCCTTCGGGGTGCAGTAGGCCACAAAGGTATGCGGGCTCACGGCATCGGTCCAGTACACACGCTCGGGAGCGCCGTCTCCCTCTCCCCGCGTCCAGCCGCCGCCGTCTCCGGCCACAAAGGTAACGCCTTCATACGTATCGGAAGCCCCGGGATAGGTAAATTCCTCAATGGGATACGCTGTACGGCGGATATTGGTAAAAACAGCCTGGTCTCCGCCCTGGAACTTGCTTCGGCCCACATAATCGGCCAGCTTGGTCACCGTAGCACGGGTCTCGGGTTCGCCGCCTTCGATATAGGCACGGATGCCCCGGATCTGAGGCTGGTTTACGGGGATTGTTTCCTTCACCGAGCAGGCGGTGAGGGCGACGAGTACAATATAGCTTAAACGCTTCATTCTGCGGTAATGTTCACGGGATACAGTTTCCCCTGTTCAAAAATCTTTCTTTCCAGCGGGTAGCTGTAACGGTTTTTTCCGTCCCTGATCCAAATGCGGGCCTCGGCAGCCAGCGAACAGGGCGGAACAATCAGGTAATAGGCATCTTCGCTCCGGTGGGCCGTGTAAACCCCGGTGGCGGGAATGGAGGAGAACGGCTTCACCAGCGCTTTCCTATCGGCATCACTGTTCACGGCTACGCCCAGCACCTTGCCGTTCTGCTCCAGCGAGCAGCTGCTTTTTTCCTGGTAGCCAAAGCGGGAGTTCACTTTGCTGCGCCCGGCGTAGTAGTCTCCCACCACCACTTCCCGCTGGTCAATGTCCGGCATGCCCTCCACCGTGACTACGGCACTGGAAGAAACGCCGGGAACAGAAATGCGCAGGCAGGCCATCACATGGTCAAATGCCAGATGAACATTGTAGGAGCCTGTCTGCATATAGGACTGGGCCCACAGGAGGTCAGACTTGAGGTAGTCTTTCTCCAGCGTCTGGTCAGCTTCAAAAACATAGTTGTACTGGGAGTAGCGGGTTCCTCCGGAAACAAAAATCACGTTCTCGCTCCAGGTGGAGGCCGTAAACACATACGGCGTCTGCTGGGCCAGATAACGGGCATAAAGGTCCGGAGAAGCCGAGTAGCGGTAATCTCCCTCCACATCCACTTTGTCGGCGGCGGTAAGGACGCTCCAGCCGGTACCGTTCCACTTGAAAAGCCAGAATGCATCGGCACTGTGGCCGTAGGTGGTCTCTCCAAACTGGGTACGGTCATCGAAGGGGCAGATAATCTTGAGCCGCATGCGGTCTCCTACGGCAAAGGCATTGCCGGAGAGGGTCGTCTTGGTTCCCGTCTCATCTTCAAAGGAGGAAATGGAGGTAGAGAAGTGGACGATCTTCTGGTCATCCATTACTTCCGGAGAGCAGGAAACGGCCAGGAAAAGCCAGAGTATATACTTTGAAAGCTTCTTCATCGTCGTCGCTAATTGTTCTGTTCCAAAACATTCCAAGCCTCACTGGAAGCATCGGGCGCACCCGGGACCAGCACGGGATAGGAGTGGGCATACCCTTCCGGGTCATTGACATAATGTCCCAGGCAGTTGTGCGGCTCGGCCACTACGGCCCCGTCCTGATTGTAGCGCCAGATGGCATAATTCATGGCCTTCCAAGGTGCCAGGCCGTAGAATCCCTCCTTCATTTCCGGAGTGCCCAACTTGTCAAAGGGAACGTCGTCGGAGAGCAGGTTGTCGTTCTTGGCTTTCAATACGTAAGAATGCGCTCCGCGGATGTACTCCTTGGGGCCATAGGCATCGGCCACCCCGCCTACCGCCGTAGTACCGGGTGCCAGCGTAATGTCGTAGTAGTTCACGAGGAACCGGCCCCATGTGGGTTTAGCACCGGTCTGGGGGGCCAGGAAAGCAGTGGCGCCCGTGGCATAGGCCCCGAGGAGCGCGCCGCTACCGGAGGGAATGCCGTCGGCCGCTATCATGTTCCCGATCATGTGCAGGTCGTCGGCCTCGCCCACCAGGGCGCCGGTAGCGCGTCCCTGATAGAAGCAACCTACTACGTAGCTGTTCCCCTTAAGGCTTCCGGCAATAGGATTACCGGCCGATGGCGCCTCAATGGAAACGCCAACGATGTAGGCGCCGTAGCCGGTTTTTCCGGACGCTTTGGCCGAGCGCATGAGCTTGAAATCGTGAACCGTCTCAATGCGGAGGTTGCGGACCGCCGCCTCCACGCAGTCGCCAAAGAAATATCCGCCCTCTACGTTCACATTATGCAGCCAGTGCACATTGCCCTCCAGCACCCCGCGGAAGGGAGTAGAGGCCGATGCCCCTATGGACGTGAGTTCCCAGTCATAGAAATCCAGGTCCTCATCCAGCACAATCGTGAAATGACGTCCCAGGTCCTCTTCGTAAAAACTGAACGGGCCCCGGAGATAGTCCAATCGGGCATACGCAGCCTGGTCGGCATTGGCCGGGTGATAATGGTCGTAGAAAATGTAGCCTTCTTCCTCGGCCTGGGCCCGCGAAACGGAGTCGGCTCCGGCTCTTGCTTCCCCGTTCTCCACATCCTCGGAACGGTACCAGCGGTACAAGTTGTCGGAATGGTCCAGCACCTGTGTGAGGCCGCTCATCTTACGGGCAGCCGTTCCATTCACCAGATGCATCAGCTCCACAAACTGCACCGGGGTATTGATATGGAACTCGGGCTGATACACATCCTGGATTCTCTTTGGAATCGCATCATGGATGGCCTGCTGCCACCAGTGGTAAGGATTACTTGCCTGAGGCGCGTGCGATCCGTCGTCCCGCTTACCATTCTCCGCATCCTGCTCATCCCAGAGGAAGTGGTCGGCCGGGGTAATGGTAAAGTGGTTGTAATGGTACCCGACGCTAAAGAGATAGCTGTAGCCGGGAATGAGTTCCAGTCCATTCGGATAGAGCGGCTCGGTACTGCCTGGAGCCAGAATGTCACTGAGCGAGAAAATGTGGAAAGAAGACTCCACGTGGTCGTCCCCGCCGTTGTCTCCGCTGTTGACGTCGTAGAGCTGAATCCGGAAGCGGGTGAAAGGAGGCAGGGTGAGCAGTTCCCCACCCGTTTCGCTGCTGCTCATATCATAAGGGATGGTCACCATGTACAGGCGGCCGTCGTTGGAGCAGAACACCGGACGCTGCACGTCGGAAGCAATCTCCTCGGGTGTACGGGTTCCAAAGTACACCATCCCCTCCGTTTTCTCATGGATGGTGCCAAAGTCGGTCGTACCATTGTAAGTATCCTGGGTCATGGCTCTCAGGAGCGAGTGCTGGATATCCACGCCGGAGGGCATGCACATCCGGTCATAGACTGCTTTTACGGCATCGGCCTGCCCGTCCGCGTCATAATCTTCGTCCTCCAGGCAAATGACGGCACTGCCAAACTCGTTGCCGGACTTGGCAATGAAACCGATGCGGCAGCCCTGGTGCTTCAGGCGCATGGGAACGTCGATGGTGGGGCCAGAAACGGTCACCCAGTCGGAGATGCTGTAGTCGGGATAATAGCTTCCTTTGTTTGTGGCGCTGTTGCCGATGGCTCCCGCGAGGTTGCTGCGCGAGAAAGAACGGAAACGCACGGTGCGGCCGTTTTCCCAGGTAAGGGAGTCGGCCGATGTCTGGACAAACGTGCTGCCGGGCAGGTTGGAGCCCAGGGCACCCGGACTGGGTTTCCAGTCGGAATCCAGCACCAGGGAGGTTCCGGCCGCATATTTGGTATTGAGGGTATAGACGCGATAGGCTTCTTTGCCCGCCTCGAAACCGTTTTCTCCCATGTACTGGCGATAGATGGTCATGAGGTCTCCCTCGTTGAAAGAGCCGTCGTGCCGGTACGTGGCGCGGGTTTCAAAAGGGCTGGCCACAACAGCGCGGAAGTTCACGCCGCGGCCCAGCCACTCACCCGGGAAGGTTTCCTTGGCACAGGCAGCAGCGAGCAGCAGCGTGAGTATGGATATGATATGCTTTCCTTTCATGCCTTACTTGTATTGAGGAAGCCCCGGAGTCACATCCGGGACAGAAGGGCAGTTGTGTACGTATCCGGTTACGGACGATCCCAGAAGCGTTCCTTCTTCCAGCACGAACTTCGTATTGATAAGCTCGGCCCTCCAGCCGGCGGTAGGAACCCAGATACCCTTCTCCTTATGAACGTTGGCCTCACCTTCGCTGGTAACTTCATAAGTACCGTCAACGCCGTCAAAGACAACATCTCCGGGGCCGAAACCGGTAAAGGTAAGGGTATGGTCCTGTCCGTCCAGATGGCCTGTGAACACAAAATTCTCCGGCAGTTCCGCCGCATCCAGAATCATATCGCGGTCCAGGATAAAGTAGTCCCCATGGTGCCCGCCACCCTTGTAAGCCTCTGCGAACATAGCCTTCCAGGCATCTTCGCTCACATACTGCGTTCCGTCATAATCCTCGCCGTCGGTTTCGGCTACATCCAGGGTGCCCGCTTTGTAGGCACGCTGCCAGCTGCTGCCGGCGTGCGAGAGATTATGGCCGCCGGGATTGTCGGCGCCATAATAGTCGTCGTGGCTCACGGTCTCTGTCCACAGCTCGCTGCCGGAGCTGTTGTAGTCCACGCTCTTTCGGCCGATCCTCAGATACACGATGGTCTCATGGTTGGCATCGAGGTCAAAGACAAACTCGCGGGTGTACTGCAGGCCGTTACTGAGGGTTACGTCAAAATCGATTTTATTGGTGGCCGACCAGTTCCCCTTCGACGCCTCGTCGTACATCACGGTCTTCGCCGAGGTATAGGTGGGCCGGACAATGAGGTCGTACACAGGTACCGTCTTGTACCGGTACCGTTCGTAGCCAGCCGGTAAGGACGCTTCCAGCGAAGCCCACTCGGGATCGGCAGGATAGAAGTAGGTCTTTTTCTGCGTATTGTAAAATACCACGAAGTCCTGCTTCTCCTCTACAAAATGCGGCACCACTTTACGGGCCTTGGCCCACTGGGGTTTTCCTTCGCTCACACCGGAGAGCACGCTCACGTTGGAGAAGCGGATCCTGGAAGTAAGCGGATCGTCCGGGAAGGTGTATCCGTCAATGGTCACATTGTCTCCCAGGGCCGGGTCGATGAGGATATAGGCCAGCACGCGGGCCAGCCTGTGCTGCAGCGGAAGCTGGATGCGCGCCACAGTAGCGTTCAGGGTAAATGCCGGCGGAAGGCTCAGATACTGTGAGAGCTGCGTGTAATCCCGCTGGTCGGAGACGAGGTCGGCACCCTCCGTCAGTGCCTCGGGCACATACACGCCCTCAAAGAAATGCGCGCCGTTTCCCATCCACCGGCCCGGCATGCCGGAATCCTTGCAGAGGAAGGAGTACCGGTCGGGATTGTCGTCGCTTCTCAGCGAAAGGCGCATTTCGCGGGCGGTGGTACGGTCCTTGTCCAGGCCATAGGTGACGTCCATGCCCTTTCTCAAAAGCGGAGCCAGCCAGTCCACGGACTCGGCATCGGCCTTGGTCTCCACCTGCACGCCAGCCTCCACGCTCCCTATCCGGATGAGGTCTCCGGCAGGGACCTCGGCCCTCCGGCAAGCCAGGGGCACAAGGAGCAAAAACGCGAATAAATACTTTTTCATCACTTTAGTCATCATAGTCAGCGTCATACTCGGGCATTACCGCATTGCGGCGGCCAAGCAGTTCCTCGATGGTTCCTCCCGTGTAGGTTCCAATTCCGTTGCAGGCGCCCCACCAGTTGCCCTGGCAGCCCTTCTTGAGACCGTTTATATAGTTGGATCCGTCGGCATACATGGCATACCCCACAATGGCTCCCTTCTGTGCGCCCGCTTCCTTGGGAACGTCAAACCGGCTGGTGCAGTCGGTGATGAGCACCTCCGGGTGGGTGTCCACATTGTCTTTGGGCACCGTTCCTCCCAGGATACCTCCATAGAAGATTTGGGCCGATGTATCGTCATCTGTACGGAACAGCGTCCCGCTGATGCTGTGGAAAGTGCAGCGGGTGATGGTAGCCGTCGCGGCGCAGGCCACGATACCGCCGCCGTAAATCTTGGCGTCGGGATTAATCGCATCTACCACAACCCGGACATCGGCCTTGCACTGACAATTCTCCACCGTTGCGCCCTCGAGGGCCCACATCACCACGCCGCCGGCATTTTCGCCGGCAATCTTGTACTTTCCTCCCTTCACCCGGATGTTGGAGATCCGGGCATCAGCACCGCGTACAGAATAGGCCAGGGCTGCTACGGCATCCTGTTCCACGTTATTCACGATGGCCGGAGTAATGTCTCCGCCCAGACGCACGGTGAGGTTCGCCACTTCACCCATGATGTTGCTGAATATCATGGCATCGGTAGTAATGGTCTTCTCGTTTCCCTCCAGGCCAAACAGGACGGTATAACCCGTTCCATTCCCAATCTCCGACTTGATTCCATATATCCAGGAAGACCGGGATATGGAGAAACCGTTCGAGAGACGGTACTTCTTCCCCTCCTGGTTATAGGAGGGTGTACCCAGAAGATGGCCCAGTTCTTCCTGGGAGTCGATGGTGGCATCGTACTTCACCTCGGAGCTATTGACTCCGGCCAGCTCGTTCTGGGCGATGGTGGGCCAGGAGTTCTCCTCGGCGCGAAGCTCACGGTCCATTTCGGCTTTCGCAGCCACGATATTCTTGAATGAGCCGGCATCCTGGAGCACAGTGATTCCATACTCGAAGCGGTTGTGGGACACGCGGCCCACGGCGGCGCCCACTATGCCGCCGCCCTGTCCATTGGCGCCATCTACCCGGGCATTCACCGTGCACCCTTCGATAACCGGCATGGAGGCTGCTGCACCGGCATAGAAAGAGGTGCCCGCAATGCCGCCCACAAAAACCTGCCCCGTACCCTGCACCGGCAGGTCGGAGGTGCAGGATACAATGACACCGTTGTTTCTCTCTACCAGTCCTCCCACCGTAGCAAAGCCCGTGGAAACGTCTCCGTCTGCCGTTCTGGGAAGCACGGTGATATGGTCCAGCGTACCACTGTTCTCCTGAGCCACCGCAGAGGCCACCGCAGCATTGCCCACCGTCACCGTGCCGTTGACCAGGTTTCCGGAAGAAGACACGATGGAGAATACCGGATGCTCCGTACGGAAGGAAGAGCCGGCCATATTGAGCGTACATTCCAGCGGAAGGGGTCCCCACGCAGAAGGCTGGTCCTCTTCCATTTCCAAGTCGATGGAAGAAGGCACGATGATGGCCACATTACCGGGTTTATTTTTCCGGGGATTCTCCAGGAACTCGCGCAGTTCCTTTCGATTATTGATCTGATACAGGTCTCCAGCCTGACCATAGTCATCTACCACAGAGGTGGTTACGGTCTCGTTCCAGTCCTCGATGAGGGCTGTGATGAGCACCTTGCGGCCATCACGGCCCAGCGTGGCGGTAATCACCAGGTGTTTGCCGGGCTCCAGACGGTAATTCTCCATGTGCGCAGCATTGTCCTTCTCAAAATCGTTGGCAGGATAGAATGTAAAGCGCTGGGTAGAGAGTTTCACTTCGAAAATGAGGTTGTCCCAGGGATTCGCGCTGTAGTCGTAAGGTTCCACCACGGCCGTGAATTCGGCCGTCTCGACATCGTTATCCAGTTTGCCAATGCCGGGAAGCGGCACTATCTCCTGTTTCCCGGAACCACTGTAGCTGTAAACGCGGGTCTCGATGTTGTCCAGGTGCGTAAGGTCTTCCTGCTTGACACCTTCACCGGCCTTGAGCTTAATGGTAATGAGCGAGCGCCTGTGCTTCAGATACAGGGGAATCTCCTTGTAGCAGGAAGCATCCTTTCCCTCCGGCGGAAGTCCCAGGCTCTTGTTGTCCCGGTACCACTCTTTGGAAACGCGGTAATTGATTATATCCTCTTCATAACCGGGCACACCCATAACGCGTCCGACGCCCTCCAGGCGGTCCTGCAGGAGGAATTTTTCCTTGGTGGACTGGTCGGTATCCAGTTTTTTCGTTCCTGCACAGGCCTTAAATCCATAAGCATTTACGTTGTCGGGCCAGTAGAGCGGAGTTGTGCCAAGGGGCTCCGCCTCTCCTTCCCGGTACATCTCCACCGTGAGGCTGTAACCTTCCGGAAGCGGTTCATACTCCTCACCCGCGGCCTTGGTCTCCACGGGCTGGAATACATAGGGTGCGAACAGCACGGCCTCTCCGGGCCGGATGTCACCGTCCGCCGGGGAAAGGGCCTCCTCCCGCCCACAGGAGAGCAGGGAAAAGGCCAGGCACGTGAAATACACTATTTTTTTAACACACTTCATACTAATTCGTTATGGTTCCGTCGGCCCCGTACACCAGCTCTTCTTTCTGCTGCCAGGGCTTGATCTCGGCCCGGATGACGGCCAGCATTCCGCGCCGAATCTCGAGGTCGTAGATGTACCGCATGCCGCTGGCAAGATTCCGGATGTTCACCTGAGACTCATTCTTCTCCGGCAGTTCAAAGGTAGAGACATGTACCACTTTGTCGCCCTCTTCCTCGTGCCAGGTAATGCGGATGGCCCAGAGCATTCCAAAGGCAATGGCATGGAAAGATTTGAGGTAACCCATGGCAGGGGTTTCCATTTCAAACAGGGAAAGGGATGTGCCCCACTTGTTCTCTTTGAGATGCTCGTTGGAATACTCGTCCAGCTTCACCATTTTGGCCGATGGTGCCTCAAGGGTACCGTCCGGCTGCAACGCCGTGGGGACGCAGGCTTCTTCCGACACCCCCAGGAGCTCAACTTTGTCTATCTGGCCAGGCTCCAGCCGGGCCGAGTCGTCCTCGCCTGCCTTGAGGTTCACCTGGACCTGGGAGAGCTGATGCTTGAAATAGAGCCGCACGCGGTTGGCTTCCGGCAGCGAGCCGACAGGCCGGGCCAGGGTGAGCGCCAGAATGGGATCCGGCTGCTCGCTCATGGATGTCCTGGCGCCTCTTGTAAGGTCATAGACTTCCTCTGCGTACGGGTAGGTATCCAGGTGGTTGCAGTCGGCCAGGGCAACGAAGGCGTGCGTGAGGCGGTTGTTCCAGTAAAAGGCCGGGGCGTCTTCCGCATAGACGGCATTGCCCAGGGAATTGTCCACCGTGAGACGGGACTTCGTGAGGGTACCGCCCTCGGAAGGGTCTGCGACATCGAACTCACCTTCATTCTGCAGGGTAGCCTGGGCCGATGCATGGAAGTACATGGTGCACACAAAATGGCCATTCATGGGCATATACGGCACACCGGCCTTGGTAAGTTCCACATCTTCGCTGCCTACCGTAAA